>CAXSEB010000121.1:0-7016 GCA_964235805.1 uncultured Chitinophagaceae bacterium
TTACGGAATATACTATAGTTAAATTTTTGGAAACGTAGCCAATACAGTAACGCCACCCTTCACAACCTGGTTAAGGCGTACATTAATTTTAATATCAACAGGAAGTAAAAGGTCAACCCTGCTGCCAAATTTAATAAATCCCATTTCGCTGCCTTGTTGCACTGTTTGGCCTACCTGCAAATAATTTATTATTCTTTTAGCAACGGCACCTGCTATCTGCTTTACTAAAATATACACATCGTCATTTTTAATAACAACGCTGTGCCTCTCATTTTCAGTAGAAGATTTAGGGTTCCATGCCACAAAATATTTGCCTTTATGATAACGGCTGTATAACACCTCGCCACTTATGGGTATCCGGTTGATATGTACATTGGCAGGACTCATAAAAATAGAAACCTGCAAACGTTTATCATTAAAATATTCAGTGTCAAAAACTTCTTCAATAACAACTACTTTTCCATCAGCGGGAGAAATTATTTCCTGTCCGCTAACGGTTAAATTAACTTTTGGAGATCTAAAAAAAGAAATTATAAATAATAGTAGAACAATAGTTAACACAATGATCATCCACTCTATCGCCGGCATAGAAACACTAAAGAAATAAAAAAAAATTACATTAACAGCTGCAAGTATCAGCGCAGCCAAAGCAATGGATTTATAACCTTCCTTATGAATCTTCATTCAATAAAATTAGCCGCAAATATAATCAGTGATTAAACAGCAGTAAATATTCTTAGATATTAATACACAAAAAAGTAAACATACAACCATACAAAAGGGATAGCTACCAACAGGGAATCAAACCTGTCTAAAAAACCTCCATGGCCTGGCATTAACGTACCACTGTCTTTAACATTAGCCATCCGTTTAAGTTTACTTTCCAGCAAATCTCCAATAGTTCCAAAGATGGCGCAGATTGATGCTATTACTAAATAGCTTAACGAGTGCAACCTGGTTTCATTTGAACCAAATTGTAAGATGCGGCCATCTGCAATTGATTTTCCTACAAAGCCAATTAATAAAATAGCTAACAAGGCGCCTCCAATTGTGCCTTCCCATGTTTTTTTGGGTGATATTTTTGAGAGAGGCGTTTTACCAATAAAAGATCCAACAATGTAAGCCATGGTATCGTTAATCCAGATGGAAAAAATAATGATGCAGGGAATCAATGAAGAAAACGAACCCTTGATAATATCATAATTAAAAGGCGGATTAGACAGATCGATTATCATCAAAACCGGAAGCGTAATATATAGAAATCCTGCAGGGAGATAGTGTTTATAAGTAAGTGGATATATTTTCTTTGTCAATTTTATAAACTCATACCAGCACCCAAAATGGATTACGGTAAACAGAATTACGAAACTCCATTTATTCCATAACAAGCCAGCAAGCATTATTGCCGCAAACACTACCGCAGTTACAGCTCTTGTTTTAAAATTTGAAGCATTGAAGGGCATTACAAATTAAGATTGTTTTGCCCAGTTTTGAAACTCGTTGTCTACAATTTCTTCTTCGGGGTATTTAGCCAGCTCAATTTCTGAAGTTTTTTTAAGCATTGTAAACAAGTAGGTAAGTAACAGCAAAGCAAATATACCCATCCATATGGGGAAATTTTGCTCAATATCTTTGGGCTGCTTTACTCCATTTAAACTCATTACATATAATACAGTTACCTGTATGCCATTAAAAAGAAAATGTATTAATACTGACAACCACAAACTTTTGCTGTAATAAAAAACCAAACCTAAAATAACGCCAAGGCCAAACCGCACTATAAAACCGTAATAAGAAAGATGTATAGCGCTAAAAATCACACTGGTAATTAGTATTGCAGCCCATGGCCCATTAAACCACCTGGTAAAAAGATTTTGCATAGTAGCCCTAAAATAAATCTCTTCAAATACTGCAGGCAGCAACGCGATCATAAACAATGACATTATGTATTTTGGCAAAGTATTTATTTGAATTAACGCTGCTTCCTGTGCCTGCCTGCTAAGCTCCAGCGACTTAAACTTTGCCGCCCAGCTTTGTGGTATCGGCAATACTTGGTTCAACTCTCCAAGAGCACCTGATAAAGGGAAGGTAAGTATTAAAATACCTATCACTAACAATACCTGGCGGTAATTTACATGCAGGTTCAACCCTAAAAAAGCAACAGGCTTTTTGTAACAAATTGCGGCAAAAAGGTAAGCAGGCACAAAGAACAAAAACAAAGTAGAAACAGCCTGTATCACCATGTTTACGTTGTAAAATTTCGGTTGTAATATTTCTTCTGCTTTGGAGGGAATAAAGGTTCCTTCCATCATTAACCAAATCAATACGGATACAATAACGGAAGCTACCAAACCTGCCACCGTAAGCCCTATAAGAACTGCTAATTGTGAGGGATGATTTAAGTTCTTTGCGTTCCGGTCAGTCATCTTCTTTAAGTATAAGTGCGTAAATTTACAGCCATTTTTCAATTGATGATTTGACTTGCAATTTTGAAACCGAAAAAGACAGGTAACTCATCAGCCATAATGTTTAAATGATCTCAATAGGTAAAATAACACTTACTGATTTTCCTTTACTTCTTGCACCGATGGAAGATGTAAGTGATCCTCCTTTTAGGGCTGTTTGTAAAGACAATGGTGCAGACCTGATGTACACCGAATTTATAAGTAGTGAGGGGTTAATACGTGACGCCATTAAAAGCCGTAAGAAACTGGACATATTTGATTACGAGAAACCCGTTGGTATACAAATTTTTGGAGGTGATGAAGATAGCCTTTCACTGGCAGCGAAAATAGTCGATGCCACCAATCCTGATTTATTAGACATAAATTTTGGTTGCCCTGTAAAAAAAGTTGCCTGTAAAGGAGCTGGGGCGGGGGTACTAAAAGATATTCCCCTGATGATTAGGTTAACTGACGCAGTTGTAAAAAGTACCTCGCTGCCGGTAACAGTTAAAACAAGATTGGGCTGGGACGATAACACAAAAAACATTGAAGAGGTTGCAGAACGTTTGCAGGATATAGGTATTAAAGCATTAGCGATTCATGGGCGCACCAGGACCCAAATGTACAAGGGCGAAGCCGACTGGACACTTATTGCGAAAGTAAAAAATAACCCAAGAATTACTATACCGATCTTCGGTAATGGTGATGTGGATTCTCCACAGAAAGCATTAGAGTATAAAAACAAATATGGCGTAGATGGGATAATGATTGGCAGGGCTGCTATCGGTTACCCATGGATTTTTAAAGAAATAAAACATTACCTGGAAACGGGTACCGTACTTAAGCCGCCGTCAATTATTGAAAGGATCGACGTCTGCAAAAAACATTTGCGGAAATCCTTTGAATGGAAAGGACCAATAGTTGGAATAAATGAAATGCGCAGGCATTATGCAAATTATCTTAAAGGAATGCCTAATATAAAAGAATACCGTAGCAAATTAGTCACCTTAAAAAGTATGGATGAAATTGAAAATGTTCTTGATGAGATCGTAGGGCAATATGCTGGCTACACTTTTGATAGAGTTCCTATAGAGTTAATAAATTATCATGAGCATTGTGCGCTTTAATGCTAATTATTAAGGTTTTGGATGGAAGCAAATAAGCTTTTTAAACAATTTCATTAATATTATGTAGAACATTATATCTCATAATACACACGGGCTATTATTTTAATCGTAAAAGATTTATAAATGGTTAAAACAAAAAGATGGCAATAATTGCAGAAGAACCAATCAAGTTAAGTAAGAAGAAAATCGAAAGTATTATTCATGATCCGCAGAAAACTGCTAAAGCGGCAAATCTTGTGTACGTAAGCGATACCCAGCCAGGTATTGCCAGGGAAAAAAAAGGCGAAAAGTTTCAGTATTTTTTTAAAGATAAGCAAGTAGACGATGACGAAACGCTGCTTAGAATCAAGCATCTTGTAATTCCGCCCGCCTGGAGAAATGTATGGATATGTCCATTAGAAAATGGTCACTTACAGGTTACTGGCTTTGATGTGATGAATCGTAAACAATACCGTTATCATCCGGAGTGGAATAAGTTTAGAAGCCATACGAAATTTTACAGGATGTATGATTTTGGAAAAGTGATTCCTGCAATAAGATTACAAATTGAGAAAGACCTTTCACTTCCGGGCTTGCCTCTTAATAAAGTATTGGCAGCTGTGGTAAGTTTAATGCAAAGAACCAGCATACGTGTTGGGAACAACTTTTATGAGAAATTATATGGCTCATTTGGCTTAACTACTTTAAAAGACAAGCACGTAAAGATAGAAGGGCAAAAGATAAAGTTTACTTTCAAAGGAAAAAAGGGAGTGTCGCATGAGATTGATTTAAAGAATAAAAAATTATCCAACATTGTAAAGCAATGCAGGGATATCCCTGGCAAAGAGCTTTTTCAATATTTTGACGAAAATAGAGAAAGAAGATCTATCGATTCGGGGTTAGTAAACGAATATATCCGGAACATTTCGGGTGGTGATTTTACAGCAAAGGATTTCAGAACGTGGTCAGGAACCGTTAAAGCATTTTTGGCGTTGAAGTCTGTTGGCTGTTGTGATACCCAGGCTGAAACCAAAAGAAGGATTGTAGAAGTGTTAGATGAGGTTTCTCAACATCTTGGAAACACCAGGACTGTTTGTAAAAAATATTATGTACATCCTGTTATTTTTACGTTGTATGAAAATAAGAAGATCGAGAAATATGTTTCGGAGCTTGATGAAATGTTAGTGAATGATAACAAGGCTGGCCTCACTCCTGAGGAGAAGATGGTTATGAAGATTTTGGAAACCAATTAATGCAAATAAAATAATTTATATACATCTTGGCTGGTTTACTAACTTTAATACATGAATGCGATTGCTTCAAAAATTAGTACAATTTATAAAGAAAGATTTTCCTCTAACCCCCATTTTTATTATTCCCCCGGCAGAATAAATCTCATTGGTGAACATGTGGATTACAATGATGGTTTTGTAATGCCTGCTGCTATTGATAAAGGGATGTATTATGCTGTCGGTCTAAATAATACAGATGAATTGAATTTTTATTCAATTGACTTTGACGAAAAACTAACTATCAAAATTGCAGATATAAGAAAACTGAACAGCTGGAAGAACTATGTGTTAAGCGTAGTGAACGAATTTGTTTTACTTGGTCTTCCTGTAAAAGGCTTTGATTGTGTATTTGGCGGTAACATTGCAAACGGCGGAGGATTATCTTCATCAGCAGCAGTTGAAGGTGGTGTTTCATATGGCTTAAACGATCTTTTACATTATGGATTAAACAGGAAAGAACTGGCTTTATTAGGTCAGCGGGCAGAGCATAATTTTCCCGGGGTTAACTGTGGCATTATGGATCAATATGCCAATATGAATGGCAAAAAAGATCACGTTTTATTACTCGATTGCAAAAGTGTAGAGCATCAATATTTTCCGCTCAAGTTAACAGGCTATAAAATTGTTCTTATAAACAGCAAGGTGCATCACTCACTGGCATCGTCAGAATACAATGTAAGAAGAAGGCAATGTGAAGAAGGATTGGCCATCTTAAAAAAAGAAAGAAACATTAACTCGTTCCGCGATATAAGTGATCCTGAAGAAATTGTGGCATACAAACATAAAATGCCGGGGCCGGTTTATATGTGTTGCTTATATGTGGTTGAAGAAATATATCGCACGCAACAGGCGGCTAAGCATTTACAACAAGATAATTTAATTGAATTTGGCAAACTGATGTTTAAAACTCATGATGGTTTAAGCAATCTTTACCAGGTAAGTTGTAAGGAACTGGATTTTCTTGTAGACCTTGCAAAACAAAATAACAGTGTAATCGGTTCCAGGCTTATGGGTGGCGGTTTTGGCGGCTGTACTATTAACATTATAAAAGATGAAGGCCGACAAGAATTTCTAACATCAGCCACCGATGCTTATCAAAAGAAGTTTCAAATTAATCCTGAGATTTATGAAGTAGAGATTATGGATGGAACCCATGAGATACACGTTAGCTGGTAATGACTTATCTGTTTCAATAAATCATATTCTTTCGCTTAATTCAAGCCATCTCATTTCTTTTTCATCTAACATTTTAATAATGGCGTTAATTCGTTCAGATGCTTTTTGCAATTCCTGAAAGGCAAGTGAGCCAGTATTTATTTTTTCCTCCAATAAAATTTTTTCTTTTTGAAGTGCAGGCATTTCCTGCTCTAACAAATCAAATTCTCTTTTTTCTTTAAAAGAAAATCCTGTTACAATTTTAATTTCTTCCTGAAATGACTGAACTGAATTTACAGGCGTTTTAACCTTAAAGGTCTCCTTAGATTCAATATCTGCCTGTTCTTTCCATTTTCTATATTGAGAATAGTTACCAGGAAAATCTTTGATAATGCCATCGCCTTCAAAAGCAAATAAATGATCAACCACACGATCCATGAAATAGCGGTCATGACTAACTATTAAAATGCACCCGGGAAAGTCATTCAAAAATTCTTCAAGTGTTCTTAACGTTTGAAGGTCAAGATCGTTGGTAGGTTCATCAAGAATCAAAAAATTTGGGTTCAGAAAGAGAACACTTAATAAATGCAATCTCCTTTTTTCTCCTCCACTCAATTTACTAAGCGGCGTAAATTGTTGCTGTGCATTAAAGCCGAATTTTTCCATAAACTGGGAGGCGCTAATTTTGCTTCCATCAGCCAAAGGAAAAAATTCTGCAAAGTCTTTAACGTATTCTATGGCTCTTTTATCTTCTTTATACTGCAAGCCTTCCTGTGCAAAATTGCCGAATACCACAGTGTCTCCATGGTTTATTTTTCCACTGTCCGGCGGTTCAATTCCTAAGGCTATTTTCAAAAAAGTAGATTTTCCAATACCATTTTTGCCGACAATACCTATTCGTTCACCTCTCTTAAAAGTGTAATCAAATGCCGTTATTATTGGTTTATCACCATAGCTTTTATATACTTTTTTCATCTCTATAACCTTGCCGCCAAGTCGTGTCATTTTAACCTGCAGCG
>CAXSEB010000122.1:0-6981 GCA_964235805.1 uncultured Chitinophagaceae bacterium
TTGGCCCATGTGTTTGCTTTGTGGCATTTATACAATGTGCTTCACCGGCAACCTGTAAATGCATCCTGCTTAATGCATCCAGTTGAGTTAAGTGCATAATTTTTGCATCCTTAAATTTTACCCATTCCAGGTTATTGGCCTTGCTTAAACTTCTCAACTCTATAACAGTATTTTTAAAGGAGTTTGTTATATCATCGGCAAGCGTTTCTGTTTGAGGTGTATTAATATTATCCAGGAATTTGAAAGCTGAATCTTTCAATACACCTTCTAACAAAGTACTTTCATAAGGATACATAATCACCGGCGGAGCTTTTGCAAATTCATCGGTCCACACAATCTTTGTAAAATTCTTCCATGCATAATAAAATATCGTTGCGCCTTTTGAATCGACCTCGTCTTTTAAATTCCAGTTTTTCAAAAGATCCAGGTATTGTTTTTCTTCTGAAGAAAGTTCTTCTTCTTTTATATTTTTTAAAAAAAGAGGAAGAGCCATTTCTGCAAAAACATTGTAATTATTGGTTTGTAATGCCATCATATCCTGAACGGTGATGGCGCTCATTTGATTGAGTTTCCTATTGATGATTAATCCACGGTACGGCGGGTAGCCTCTCCCGAGATAATATGGGTAAGATAAATCAGCCGGACGCTGGTTGGCGCTGCTGATAAAATCTTTTTCCGGGTTGTATTGAAGAGGCGTCTCTTCCTGCGGGATCATTGCCTGCCACATGAAGCTGCTATCAACTCCCGGCATAACGAAATCTCCTTGCCCTGCCCACTTCGCCGGAAATTCACCTTGTGTTTTTATGGCAATGTCACCGTTTTTACAGGCGAATGCACAATTTTGTCCCGGCGTATGCAGGTAATTTACTGCAGTTAAATAATCAGCATAATTTCTTGCATGATTCAAAAGATTAAAACATTTCACATCGTTGCTTGGGTCATGTGCTTTCCATCTAACTGCGAAATATTTATTGTTACCGGGTTTATTTCCGCCGAAAGATTTATCGTACATAACAGGTCCAAACACAGTATAAGCAACGGTATCAAGGTAATCAGGCTTATCTTTTACTTTGATCCTTTCAATTCTAAAATCAGTTTGTTTCCATGCGTTATTGAACCAATATTCCTTCCGGGTATCGTCTTTAAATTTTAATTCGTAGTAATCTCTTACATCTCTTCCTCCATTGGTAAAACCAAAAGCACAACTGTCGTTAAAGCCAATGATTATGCCCGGCGCTCCCGGAAATGTAGCTCCATAAACGTTAAACCCCGGCGCTGAAATCTGCATCTCAAACCAAAGCGATGGCAAGTTTAATCCGAGATGAGGATCATTACATAATATGGGAAATCCACTTTTCGTTTTTTTACCACTAACTGCCCAGTTGTTGCTTCCATTGTCTTTGCTGGCACTATTCTCTGATACCTGCACAAATTCCTTTGAATTAAAATACAATGAATCTGCATTTGCCGGAGGTTTTATGTCTAACAAAGGCTTTTTAAATGCTGAGTCATAACCGACAATTGGGTCCAGCGAATCAGTGATAGAAGGATATATCTTTTCAAAATCTTCTTTACTAAAAAAGCGTTTTGCATTGGTCATTTCAAAATCATCATCATGCCCTGCAAGATCATAAGACATGTACTTAAGAAACAAAGCACTTTTTAAATTGCTCCATTTTTCCGGCTTATATCCTATCAGTTTATACTCAAGTGGCAAATTGCTTTCATTTAAACTTTCAATCCATGCATTAACGCCGGCCGTATAAGCATCACATTCCGCTTTTGTTACAGGATCATTCTCCATTTGCTTTAGTGAATTTTCTGCAGCATACACCATTCCTAATCTCCTGAATTCCCTGTCGTGATTAAGTGCCTTATCGCCGATAATTTCACTGGCTCTTCCGGCCGCAGCATGGGTTTGCAGCTCCATTTGCCATAACCTGAATTTTGCATGAATATAGCCTTGCACAAAATATGCGTCACTTTCCTTCTGTGCAAAAATGTGAGGCACCAAACGCTCATCAATGTAAACATTTACTTTGCCTGCAAGTTGGGGAAACGTAAGATTAGCATTAAAATTTTCGTTAAACGGTTCTGCGTTTTGCCATACTCCATGTTGCGGACTTAGCAATCTTCCCAGCGGCGCTGGTAATAACAGCTTTGAATTAAGTATAACAATTAATATAATTGTAATGGTGAGAAAAACGATAAAGGGCAAAATCCTCATAATAAAATAAAAGTGTAAAATAATAAAACCAAACCTAAATCTGTTCCGTTCCGGGAGAAGGTTTGCACTAAGTTAAAATCCTGATTAATGTGTTTACTTCATTTTCAGTATTGAACGAATGTAAAACTATCCGTAAACGCTCGCTTCCTTTGGGCACTGTTGGGTAAAGAATGGCACGTACATCGAGATCATTTTGTTGCAGTTTCTTTGCCAATTCTTTGCATTCGTTGTTTCCTGAAACTATTACCACCTGTATAGGCGTATGGGATTTTATACTTGACATCTTTGACCCTTGAAATTGTTCAATCAACCCGCTTAAATGCGCCCGTTCTTTGTTTAATAAAGGAAACACTTTGTACGATGCCATAATAGCGGCCACATTAGCTTCCGGCAAAGCTGTTGTGTAGATGAAAGGCCTCGCAAAATTGATGAGATAATCTTTAAGCGTATTTGAACCAAGAATTACTGCTCCGTGCGCTCCACATGCTTTTCCAAATGTATGTATCCTTGCAAAACACTTTTGTTGTAAATTAAGATGTTGAACAAATCCTTCTCCTTTTTTACCAATAACTCCAGTTGCATGAGCTTCATCTACTACCAGGTTAGCATTATAGGTCTCACACAATAACGCAATGTCTGTTAATGGTGCAAAATCTCCCTCCATAGAAAAAACGGATTCTGTAATTACAAAAATGTTGCCTTTGGATGCTTTTAATTTCTTTTCAAGTTCTTCAACATCATTATGCGGAAAAGAGTAAGCCTCAGCAAAGCTTAATCTTATTCCGTCTCTTAAGGAGGCATGGCACAATTTATCGTACAAAATTGTATCGCCTTTCTGAGGCACACAACTTAACAAACCTACATTTGCATCGTAGCCTGAATTAAAGATCAATCCTGCTTCTGTATCATGAAATTCTGCAATTGCTTTTTCTGTTTCCTCAATAATAAAATAGTTACCAGATAACAGCCTGGAGCCGCCACTTCCATGTTTTAGATTGTTGCTTAAATATGGATTAAGAAGATTATTCTTCGCAATACCGAGATAATCATTACTGCAAAAATCAATCTTCGCGGCAGGTAATTTCAATGAGCGAAAAGCGTTTTGCTCCGTCTTTTCATTTAATTTTTTTAAGAGAAAATCTGCTGACAAGAAGAATTATTTTAACAAATATCTCGTTTTAAGTTATAAGTAATAGCTGCTAAGTTGTAAGTAAGACGCTTTAATTTTGAGCGATGGAAGTTTTGTCGAATGATACCAAGAATATTTTAGGGCTACAATTAGTAACAGACCCGAGATGGGTTGACCTTGCGGGCATTTCCCTACAGGAAATTTTGACCGATCATGCATACTGTGAGCAGAAAGCTGCAAACAGTTGTATTTCCCTAATACAAAAATATAACGACAAAGATAAACTAGTAAATGAGCTCTCGCCGATAGTAACGGAAGAATGGGCTCATTTTCGCCTGGTGCTTGCAGAGTTGAGAAAACGAAATTTACCTCTTGGCAAACAAAGGAAGGACGAGTATGTAAACCAGCTTTTGATATTTCAAAAAAAAGGCGGCAGTCCTGCAGAGAGATTCCTCGATCAATTACTTACTATGGCTTTAATTGAAGCCAGGAGTTGTGAAAGATTTAAGCGGTTAAGTGAAGGATTAGACGATGACTATTTACGAAAATTTTACCGCCGCTTTATGGAAAGCGAAGCTGGCCATTATACATTATTTATTACGTTGGCGGAAACCTATATTTCCAAAGATATAGTAAGGAACAGGTGGAAGCAATGGTTAGCTTATGAAGCAGACGTAATGGAAAATTTAGATGTGCGGGGTGACAGGATACATTAATTTTCAGCCAATGCTCATTAGGTATGGGTTTTGTATAACAACACCTCTTTAAAGTAATAACCAGTACAATATTTATTTAAAAATGAGGTTTCATATAAAAGATCTTATTTAAATCAACAGCTAAATATCTCTGCATTATCTACTGGTTACAATAAATACGCAAGAAAATTTTCCAATAAAGACATTAACTAGATGAGTACAAACAAATTTATGTTTGCCACCGGGATTGAAAACAGTTACCCTACAATCACTTTGCCTGATGGTAAAATAAAGCGCATAGATGAGATGGAAAAAACCGGGCATTATAAGTATTGGAAAGATGATTTTCGGCTGGTAAAGGAAACTGGTATTGATCACCTCAGGTATGGAACTCCTTATTACTCTGTACACCAGGGCCCGGGCAAATATGACTGGAGCTTTTCAGATGAAGTATTTAATGAGATGAAAGAACAAGGCATTATTCCATTGGTTGACCTTTGTCACTTTGGAGTACCGGACTGGATCGGCAATTTTCAAAACACAGATTGGCCGTATTATTTTGCAGAATATGCATCAGCTTTTGCAACACGTTATCCTTATCTGCAGTTTTATACGCCTATTAACGAGATTTTTATTGCAGCAATGTTCTCAGGCCAATATGGCTGGTGGAATGAATGTAAAAGCGATGAAAAATCTTTTGTTACAGCACTTAAAAATCTATGTAAAGCCAATGTTCTTGCCTCACAGGAAATAATAAAAGTTCAGCCGGACACTTATTTTATTCAAAGTGAATCTTCTGAGTATTTTCATGCGGAAGATCCCTCATGCCAGGAGCAATGTGATTTTTTAAACCAAAAAAGGTTTTTATCTCTTGACCTTACTTATGGCCATTCTGTAGACGTTAATACTTATAAATACTTAATGGAAAACGGCATGACGGATAAGGAATATAACTGGTTTCATCAAAACCAGATGAAAGGAAAAAGCCGCTGCATAATGGGCAACGATTATTATATCACTAACGAACATATGGTACATAGCGATGGCAACACAAGCCCATCGGGAGAAATATTTGGTTACTATGTTATAACGCATCAATATTTTAGAAGATACAGAATGCCGGTTATGCATACTGAAACCAATATAACTGAGCCGTTTTCTGTACATTGGCTTCGCAAGCAATGGGCTAACGTGTATCGCTTAAAGCAGGATGGAGTTCCTATTGTGGGTTTTACCTGGTACAGCCTTATTGATCAAATGGATTGGGACAGTGCTTTAAGGAATGATGATGGCGTAATAAATTCACTCGGCTTGTATGATCTGGACAGGAATATCAGGGCTGTTGGTTTAGAATATAAGAATCTGATAGCCCAATGGCAGGATGTTGTCGCCAATGAGAGTTTTGGACTTCATATTTTCTGATCTGCATACCTTAATTTGCAGCACCTAAAGGCTGATTCGTCTTGCCCATGAAAATATCTTCTGTAATACAACATCTTGAAACCATTGCTCCTATAGCCTTTCAGGAAAGTTATGATAATGCCGGCTTACTAACCGGCAATGAAGAATGGGCATGCACGGGAATAATTGTTACTCTTGATGTAACAGAAGCCGTAATTACCGAGGCTGTCTCCAAAAACTGTAATCTTATAATTGCGCATCATCCTGTTGTTTTTAAAGCACTTAAAACGATTACAGGTAAAAACTATGTAGAAAGAACGGTAATATCTGCCATAAAAAATGATATAGCTATTTACGCTATTCATACCAATTTAGATAATATAATTACAGGCGTTAATGGCAAGATTGCCGAAATGCTGAAGCTGAAAAATCTTTCTATTTTAAAACCGGTTGAACAGCTTCTAAAAAAACTGGTAACGTTTGCTCCCATCCAAGACACGGAAAAAGTAAGGCTTGCCCTGTTTAGCGCGGGCGCAGGAAACCTTGGCAAATACAGTGAATGCAGTTTTAACATTGAAGGAACAGGAACTTTCAAGGCTGAAGAAGGCGCCAATCCGCATGTAGGAATAATAGGTAAAAGGCATGAAGAAAAGGAAATGAGAATAGAAGTTATATTCCCGGCATACATCGAGCAAAAGATTATAAGAGCGTTGATTGCGGCACATCCATATGAAGAAGCGGCTTATGACGTCTTCTCTTTGTCTAACTACTTATCAAATATTGGCAGCGGTTTAACAGGTGAGCTTCCTGAACCAATGGAGGAGATTGCTTCGTTGCAGCTCTTGAAAGACGTTTTTAATCTGACAGTAATAAAACATACATCTCTTATAAATAAAAAAATAAGCAAAATTGCCGTCTGTGGCGGTGCAGGCAGCTTCCTGATAAAAGCAGCAATTGCAAGCGGAGCAGAAATGTTTATTACTTCCGATATAAAATACCATGAGTTTTTTGATGCAGAAAATAAAATTCTCCTAACGGATATAGGCCATTATGAAAGTGAACAGTTCACTACAGAACTGTTGGTTGCAACTTTGAAGCAAAAATTCGTTAACTTTGCCGTCCAAAAATCAGGAGTGAGCACTAATCCCGTTCACTATTTTACCTGACAGGCTGTTAACAGTTAAAAATAAATCATAAACAAAATATGGCTACAGTAAAAGATTTTTCGGTTGAAGAAAAATTATCGTCAATTGTAAAGCTGCAAAAAATTGACAGCAAACTTGATAACCTGCAGGTATTAAAGGGTGAATTACCGATTGAGGTCAGTGATCTTGAAGATGAGATTGAAGGTTTGCATGCACGGCAAAATAGAATTGAAGAAGAAATTAATGGAATGCAACAGTTTATTGAGCAAAAGAAAACAATAATAAAGGATGCCCAGGAACTGGTTAAAAAGTACGAAAAACAAAGCGACAATGTAAAAAATAACCGTGAGTTTGAAGCCATCAATAAAGAAATGGAAATGCAAA
>CAXSEB010000123.1:0-249 GCA_964235805.1 uncultured Chitinophagaceae bacterium
GAAGCTTAGTGCTGATAAAATTAAAACCAGGACGCTGAACAACTTTCAGGGCAATACAACTAATAATGAAATTAACGGAACACTGAATGGTGGCGGCATCCCGGTTAACGTGATGGCTTCAAGCGGAAGAATAAACCTCTCATTTAATTAAGTGCATCTAAAGCCATGAAGCAGTTGAAGACCAAATTAATTAACGATTAATCAAAATGTAAAACGTATCCCCTTCCGGGGAAATAAGAAAGGTTTATG
>CAXSEB010000123.1:271-917 GCA_964235805.1 uncultured Chitinophagaceae bacterium
AATAATGGGGCCTTCCGGATCGGGAAAATCTACTTTACTAAATGTAATAGGGATGCTTGATGAGCCATCAGAAGGTGAATATTATTTTATGGAGCAGCCCGTGCATAAACTTAAAGAAAAGCAAAGATCGCAGTTGTATAAACATCATATTGGTTTTGTGTTTCAGGCCTACCATTTAATTGACGAGTTAACCGTTTACGAAAACATAGAAACACCGCTTCTTTACCAGGATATTAAAGCCTCTGAAAGAAAAGCACTGGTAGCTGATACCCTTGACCGGTTTCAAATGGTTGGAAAAAAAGACCTCTTTCCGACACAACTTTCAGGTGGCCAGCAACAATTAGTTGGTATTGCAAGGGCATTAATAGTAAAGCCTAAACTTTTGCTTGCCGATGAGCCTACCGGCAATTTAAACTCGAAACAGGGAGAAGAAATTATGGAACTGTTTAAACAATTAAATAGTGAAGGAGTAACTATTATACAGGTAACTCATTCTGAGAAGAATGCTGCTTATGGCTCACGCATAATAAACCTGCTGGATGGCAGAATTGAAATTTAAAAAGATTTTCCAGATGAAACAATGTGCAGTAATTATTCTTTCTATTATTCTATTACATAATAATAAGGGTTATACTCAACAGAACAT
>CAXSEB010000123.1:927-6613 GCA_964235805.1 uncultured Chitinophagaceae bacterium
CTCTTGCAAATAACTTACAGGTAAAGCAAAACGAACTGCAAACTCAAACAGATATTATAAACCTTAAACAAGCAAAAAACAACCGCATACCGGAAATTGTTGCAAATATCAATCATGGTATAAACCAGGGACGCAGTATAGATCCATTCACAAATAGTTACGCCAATCAGAACATCAATTTTGCAAACTATGATTTATCGGGTGGTATAAATTTATTTAATGGTGGCCAGGTAAAAAATAACATCCGGCAAAATTTATATGGGCTCGAGGCCAGTCAGATGGATCTGCAGCAGGCAAGGGAAGATGTAACTATTGAAATTATTCTTGCTTATTTGCAAATACTCAATAACGAAGACCTGGTGAATCAATCAAAGAATCAGTATGCATTAACCCAAAAACAGGTTGACCGTTTAACGGTTCTAAACCAAGAAGGCTCCATTATACCGGCTCAATTATATGAATTAAAAGGACAATTAGCCAATGATGAATTGGCCGTGGTAAATAATCAAAATGCGCTTGATGCAGCCACGCTTACTCTCTGCCAGTTGATGAATGTTCCTTATAAAAGAATAAGTGTACAAAGAGTTTCATTGAACGATAACCTCTCTTTTAATGAAGATGCTCCTGCAACAATTTATCAATCTTCTTTACAAACATTTCCGGCAATAAAAGGCGCAACGCTTCGCCGCAGAAGTAACGAAGCTGCAATTAAAACCGCCAAGGGCGCATTTTACCCGAGTATTAGCATTGGGGGGGACTTATACACTAATTTCTCTTCTGCAGCAAGCCAGGATATTTTGCAAAACACAGAGCAGGTTCCTTCAGGAGATTTTGTAGATGTTAATGGAAGCAAAGTTCCGGTAATCACCAGCAAATCAAATTTTACTTCCCATAAAATTGCTTATTTTAACCAGTTTAGAAATAATTATAGCACATCTTTAAGTTTAAATATACGTGTACCAATTTTGAATTATAACCAGGCCAGGAACAAGGTAGCTTTGGCACAGGCACAGTATAAAAACGCTGCATTTTTAGAAGAGAGCGCCAAAACTAAATTGTCTCAAGACATAGAACAGGCCTATTTTAATATAACTGCATCTTATAAAAAATATACAACGTTGCAACAGCAGGTAAGCGATTTTAATGAAGCGTTTAAAATCGCTGAGGTGCGTTTTAATGAAGGTGCAAGTACCCAGGTTGAGTATCTTATTGCAAAAAATAATGTTGACAGATCAAACATCAATCTCATTATTGCCCGCTATGATTTCATCTTAAGAACAAAGATCCTCGATTATTACCAGGGTAGACTGGTACTATAAAATTTCCCTACCATTAAATAGAATTATCTACTTTAGCGCTACGGTTACAGCAAGCACCTTTTATACTTCGATTATGAAAATCTAAAGCAGCCTTAAAATTTAATTAATTTAAAGGCATAATCCCCGTTTCTTACAGCACTTTTTTGTGCATGTAATGACTAAATAACTCTCTTAATCTTTATTAATTTATAATGACTACTTATACTAATTATAAGAGCAGTAAAGGCATCTTATCTTTTATAAAGCTTGCTTTATCAAATAACCAACATGATTTTACAACAGGCAGTATCCGCAAAGCAGTGTTTTTGCTTGCCATCCCCATGATACTGGAGATGTGCATGGAAAGTTTATTTGCTGTGGTTGATATTTTCTTTGTGGGCAAACTTGGCTCAAATGCAACAGCTACTGTAGGCTTAACAGAATCTATTTTGAATATTGTATATTCTATTGCGTTTGGAATAAGCATGGCAACAACCGCAATGGTTGCGAGAAGAGTAGGCGAAAAAGATAATGAAGGTGGCGCAAAGTCTGGCGCACAGGCAATCCTGGTAGTTTTTATTATATCTGCATGTATAAGCATCGCAGGAATTTTCTTTGCTGCAGATATTCTTGCATTAATGGGTGCTACAAAAGACATCATAAATTCCGGCACAACTTACATACGGATTATGCTTTGCGGCAACATTGTAATAATGTTTCTATTCTTATTAAATGGAATTTTTAGAGGTGCAGGTAATGCATCGATAGCGATGAAAAGTCTTTGGGTCGCCAACATTTGCAACATCATCCTTTGTCCGCTTTTAATACACCGGTTTGGTTTAAAGGGTGCAGCAATAGCGACTACAACCGGCCGGGGCATTGGTGTTTGTTACCAGCTTTGGCATCTACTAAAAGGTAAAGGCATCATCAGGATTAAACTGCATCATTTTTTACCAGACAAAGAAGTACTAAAGAGCTTATTAAAAATAGCCTCAACCGGCACTTTACAATTTTTAATTGGTTCTGCAAGCTGGATTGCCATGGCAAGATTTATGACTGACTTTGGCAGTGAAGCAGTAGCAGGCTACACTATTGCAATAAGATGGATAGTGTTTTTTATTCTGCCTGCATTCGGAATGAGCAATGCAGCGGCTACATTAGTTGGTCAAAATCTTGGCGCAAAGCAACCGCAGCGTGCAGAAGAATCTGTATGGAAAACGGCAAAGTATAATGCCATATTCATGGCTTTTGTTTCAGTGTTATTCTTCTTGTTTGCAAGGTTTTTTGTTGAGATAATTAATAATGATCCAGCGGTAGTGGAAACAGCAGTATTAGCATTGCGCATTATAAGCCTTGGCTATATTTTTTATGGTATTGGTATGGTAATGATGAATGCTTTTAATGGAGCCGGTGATACCAAAACGGTTACATGGTGCAATCTTTTCTGGTTCTGGATATTTCAAATACCTTTTGCTTATTTGCTTGCTATTGTTTTACATGCAGGCCCTAAAGGTGTATTTATAGCCATTGTTGTTACAGAAACCTGCATTACTATTACAAGTGTGCTGTTGTTTAGAAGAGGTAAATGGAAGATGGTAAAGATTTAATTACATTGCGAAAATAGCTTCTGCATTTGCTGTTGTTATTTTGGCAACTTCTTCTTCATGAACATTTTTAATTTCTGCCAGCTTCTTAATTACATACTTTATATAACTGCTTTCATTTCTTTTGCCTCGAAAAGGAACAGGAGTTAAATAAGGAGAATCCGTTTCTACAACCAAATGTGCAAGATCTACATTTTTTATTGCTTCAGCTACGCCGGCGTTTTTGTAAGTAACAACGCCTCCAATGCCTAAATAAAACCCGGCATCGATAATATCAAGCGCATTTTGATGAGTTCCGCTAAAACAATGAAATATTCCGCGTAGTTTCTCAGAAGTAAACTTTTTTACTACATCAATAGTTTGCTGCATTGCATTGCGTGTGTGAATTACAATTGGTAAATTAAAATCAAGTGACCATTGTATCTGTTGTTCAAAAGCAACGTATTGCTCGCTGGCAAAAGTCTTGTCCCAGTAAAAATCTAATCCAATTTCGCCTATGGCCGCAAATCTTCTCTGTTGTAACCATGTGTTTACAATACGTAATTCGTCTTTGTAATTATCTTTAACTGAACATGGATGCAAACCCATCATAGCAAAGCATTTTCTTGGAAACTTTTCTTCTAATTTAAGTATTAAGTCAATTTCATTAGCTGATATAGCCGGCAAATAAAATTTTTCTACTCCTTCCTGTAATGCTCTATTAATTGTTTCATTAATGTCATTATCAAAATCACCCAGATAAAGATGAGTATGTGTGTCAATGATTTTCAAATGCTGGTAATTTTGTAAAACAGATCATAGAAAATTTAATGAATCATAAGGTTGATTAATTAAGCGGCAGTAGCTTAGACATCTTAGCTCAAGTATTCACAAATTACCAACAAAAATTTAGTAGAATGTAGTAAAATTACTGTCATAAAATAAATTTTTCATGCCACTGACTGGTATCGAGGTTTCGTATTTTGAGAAGTGACTTTAAAGTAGAATCTTATAAGTTTAGATAATTATTTAAAAATATTCAAATTCAAAAAGATTAATATTCAGTTGGTAGTATATATCTACGGAAATACATAAACTTATATTTCACAATTCTTGTCTCTGCCCCATCGTAAAATTACTGCCTGTTTTTTAAAGTGTTTGGCTATTGTTAACATTGTAAAACGCTTTTTTAAAACGTTATAAATAACTGATTTTCAACAAAGACTTGTCAGGAGTATCAAAATTTATCATAACTTCATAAAAGTTTTCATAGGGTACGGATTAAAAACGGGCCAGGGTTTCTACCCCGGCCTATTCTTTTTTTACAACCCTTTTGCACTGTACATATTTACAGGTCAATGCTTTTAAATATATATCCCTTTTCAGAGAAGTATTCAAGCACCTTGGGTAAAGCAACCGAAATTTTTTCATAACATTTTTCGCTATCATGAAACAGAACTATGGATCCCTGTTTAGCATTTTTTATTACGTTTAAAAAGCAATTTTCTCCGGAAATATTATTATCAAAGTCGCCGCTTACTACGCTCCACATTAGGGTTTTAAGTTTGTATTTATTTGCATTTAATTGATTAAGTTGAAACTTAGTAATTCTTCCATAGGGAGGACGAAACAAATTACTGTCAATTATTTTTTTGGCTTCGTAAACATTTTGCAGATAAACCTTATCCTTTTCTTTCCACCCATTTAAATGGTTGTAAGTATGATTTCCTGGTTTATGACCTTCATCAATTATTCTTTTATAAAGCTCAAAGTTCTCTTTTACATTTTTACCAATGCAAAAAAAAGTGGCTTTAGCATTATACTTCCTCAGTTGGTCTAATACAAACGGCGTAGCTTCTGGATGTGGGCCATCATCAAATGTGAGGTATAAAATCTTCTCTTCAGTTTTGATATCCCAAATACATTCATTATACAATTTCTTTAGCCACCACGGCGTTGTAATAAAATAAATCATTCTGGAAATTAATTTATTTATATCATTAAACTCTTAACACATCCGCAAGTCTTAAGTTTCTAAATCTCAAAAATGCAAATCAAAAATCTTGTTCTTCTTGCTTTTATATCGTTAATAATAATCAGTATTGGCGCTTGTAAAAAAGATAGCTCTTTAAATACACCAAATGCTGAAACTGAGTCAACCTTTGAACTAAGCAGCAATGATGCAGTTACTGAAAACATCACTGAAGACGCAAACGACGTTTTGCTTGAAGTAGGTGTTGATAATAACTTTGCAGGCAGAAACTCGGGAACTGCCATAACAAAAACAATGAACGATCTTTCCTGCGCCACAGTAACTATGACTCCGTTACAAGGCTTTCCAAAAAAGATAAGCATAGATTTTGGAACAGGCTGCACATCAACAAAGGGCATAATAAGAAGTGGCAAAATATACCTTACTGTTTCGGATTCATTAAGAAAAGCGGGAAGTATCTCTGTGATGACCTTCTTTGATTATCACGTTAACGGATTTAAAGTGGAAGGCACGATAACATGGACAAATACAAGCCAGCCGGGCTTTAGAAGCTGGGAACGTAAAAGTGAAAATGGGAAGATAACCGCCCTTGATGGGAAGTATTGGTTGCATAGCGGCACAAAAAATATAGTTCAAACTGAAGGTGTAAGCACTCCGCGAAACTTATTGGATGATGTATTTTCTATAACCGGCCACCATACCATTACTAACGCAAAAGGTGAAACAAGAACTTCAACTATTATTGAGCCTTTAGAGAAAAAAGTTATCTGCGAAAATGTTGACAAAGGAAAGGTAAAGATTGAAGGAGCCAG
>CAXSEB010000123.1:6623-6967 GCA_964235805.1 uncultured Chitinophagaceae bacterium
ATTTTGGAGATGGAACCTGCGATCGGTTAGCAACAATATCAATTGATGGTAATACTCCAAGGACGATCTTATTAAGGTGACATTAAACTTACTGAATACACAAAAAGAAACAAACAGATTAAACCGCTAATGGCAAGTTAATAAAGAAGGTAGTGCTTTCTCCTTCTATAGTTTCAAACCATATTCTGCCATTACATTTTTCAACAATACCCTTACACATTGCAAGCCCAAGGCCAGTTCCGGAGGTTTTAGTAGTAAAATTCGGCGTAAATATTTTGCTTATCATATCAGCCGGAATGCCTTTGCCATTATCTTTTACTTTTATCAATACTTCTTTATCATTG
>CAXSEB010000124.1:0-6868 GCA_964235805.1 uncultured Chitinophagaceae bacterium
TATTATACTAGCCTTCAACATATAAAAATGCAAATGGGCGTAAAGTGTTTGCTTTATAGTGAAGATAGATCTTCTTCAGGTAAGAGTTCTTCTGCGTTATTAAAAGTGTCTGGCGCAGATTTCATAAAGAATCCTCAATTGCAAAACGAAATGTTTGGCCCTGCATCTCTTTTAATTTTATGTGAAGATGAGGCAGAATTGCTGGAAGCACTTCAATCATTACACGGACAGTTAACTGCAACAATTTTTGGTTCCAAGAAAGATGTTGAAACCTATTCAAAAGCGATTGAATTGTTATCAGGCAAGGTTGGCAGGGTTGTGTACAATGGAGTGCCAACAGGTGTTGAGGTTGGCCATGCCATGATGCATGGCGGTCCTTTCCCTGCAACTACAGATTTTCATTTTACTTCTGTAGGAACCGATGCCATAAAACGTTTTGTACGTCCGTTGTGTTTTCAGGATTGTCCTTCTGAGTTTTTACCAGAAGCTTTAAAAGATGATAATCCATTGAACATTATGCGTAAAGTGAATGGGGAATACACCAAAGAGAAAGGATAGTTAATGGAAAATATCCAACGATATTATATCGATTTAATTAGAAACTAAAAGCTTCTCCTTTAACTGGGTAAAGTTTACCGGTTTTGTCAAAAAGCCGTCGGCCCCAAACTTCATAGCTGTGTTGTAGTTTTCTTCATCACCGTAAGCAGTTATCATCATTATTACAGGTGGAGGATCATGAAATTGTTGTTTAACCTTTTGAAGTAATTCCAGGCCACTCATACCAGGCATATTTATATCAGAGAGAATTAATATCGTTTCATGTAAATGCTGGTTAAGATATATTAATGCTTCATGGCCTGAAAAAGCAAAAACAAATTCCATTTCCTTTAAGCGAATCTCTTTTCTAAACCGTTGTTCAAATAAAGCTTGTACGTCTTTTTCATCATCAACTACTAAAATTTTCATATTATGAAATTTGAGGTTGTTTTGATAACGCAAATGAATACAAAATTTGCCAAATTACCTTTCTTTTGTTTCCACATTTCTTTTGCTACAATGTGATTATAGTATTGTAACCACAAACCTGTTCTTTGTGTCTTGAGTGTCTAAAAAATACAAGGAATTATTATTTTTCATATAACGGGTAATTGGATGGCAAACTTTGCGCCTTCACCTTCTGTTATCTCCACTTTCATTTCTCCTCAATGTGCTTTTATAATGTCATAGCTTAAGCTCAAACCCGTTCCTTGTCGGGGGGTTTCGTGGTGGGAAACATGTTTTTAAAATATGCCTGTTGGCTGAAAGACCGGATAGCAAAAAAAACAAAACCGTTGCAGCAACAAAATATTTAAAAGAAAAATATCTGAGCACAATTTTAATTAATGCTTTTAAATAAAAAAGTATAAGTTTCAAGCGCAAACAACGGAAACAAAAATCAACGGCACTACTTCAATAAGCAAGTTCCAGTTTTACAAGTAAAAAGTTACATCAAATTTCAAAGCTTTAAATTGCTTAAATAATTTATAAAATGAAATCAGCAATCCGCATTCAGCTTTCTGCGATGATGTTCCTGGAATTTTTTATTTGGGGATCGTGGTACGTTACAATGGGCACTTACCTGGATAAAGTATTGCATGCCGATGGTGTACAGGTTGGCGCAGCATACAGCGCTATGGCAATAGCTACTATCATATCACCATTCTTCGTTGGTATGATTGCAGACAGGTTTTTTGCGGCTCAAAAAGTTCTGGGTATTCTGCACCTTGCAGGCGCTGCGTTATTATACTATTTAACTTCAATTAATAATCCTTTATCGTTTTATTGGGTCTTGCTTTTATACTCCTTAATGTATGCGCCTACACTTGCTTTGGCTAACTCGGTGGCCTTTCGTCAAATGAAAGATCCAAGCAGGGAATTTGCTTCCATCAGGGTGCTCGGTACTATAGGTTGGATAGTAACCGGGTGGTTACTTGATAAAGTGTTCCATATAGGTACCGGCCAACTGGTATTTACTTTTAAAATGGCAGCAGCAGCTTCGCTTGTGCTTGGTTTATTAAGCTTTTTTTTACCTGATACTCCTCCTAAATCAAAAGGAACTAAGGCTACGTTTTCTCAAATATTAGGTAGCGATGCTTTTGTATTATTTAAAGACAGGTCTTTTATAACTTTCTTTATAGCTTCTGTTCTTATATGCATTCCGTTATCGTTTTATTACAGCTTCACAAATCTTTTTTTAACTGAGACAGGAATGAAAAATGCAACAAGCAACATGACCTTTGGCCAGTTCTCTGAAGCTTTGTTTATATTATTGATACCTGTTTTTTTTCGTAGACTTGGTGTAAAATGGATGATCGGCTTAGGCATGATAGCATGGGCATTGCGCTTTATTTGTTTTGGTTATGGCGATTCAGGCGCAAACTTGTGGATGCTTTTTGCGGGGATTCTATTACATGGAGTGTGCTTTGATTTCTTTTTTGTAACCGGCCAGATTTATACTGATAGCAAGGCCGGGCATGCCATCCAAAGCCAGGCCCAGGGAATGATCACAATGGCTACTTACGGAATTGGCATGTGGATAGGTACATTATTATCAGGCTACGTTAAAGATAATTACACCGTAAATAATATTGTTGAATGGAAGAGTGTTTGGATGGTGCCCGCTGCCATTGCTGCAGCGGTACTTGTGTTATTTACTTTGTTTTTTAAAGATAATCAAAGGTCAGCCGTTCATGCTGAAGAAGTGGTTATGGTTTGATTTAGTTGAGAATTGAAAGTTGAAAATTGAAACGATTTGATGAACAATTATATTGACTTTCTAACATTATAAATATAATCTTATATGCAACGAATAGCGATGCTTGGTTCAGGATTTATCGGGCGCTTTTATGCCGTCTCTTTACAAGGTCAAAGAAGTAAAGATAAAATTGTGAGTATTTATTCACGGCGTGAAGATGCAGCAAAAAAATTTGCAGACGATTACCATTGCGATCATATTACTACAAATATGGAGGAAGCGATAGCTCATCCGGATGTTGATGTGGTATGTATTGCATTGCCTAATAATTTACATGAAGAGGCTGTGATGCTTTGCTGTAAACACAAGAAAGCTGTTATATCTACAAAGCCACTTGGTCGCAATGGCGAGGAAGCAAAACGAATGCTGCTTGCAGTTGAAAGAGCAGGCATCTTTAATGGGTACCTGGAAGACCTCGTTTATACACCCAAATTTTTAAAAGCATATGAGAGTGTGAAGAATGGTGCACTTGGCCGCATACTTTGGGCTAAAAGCCGGGAAACGCATCCTGGCCCACATAGTGATTGGTTTTGGAATATAGAGCTTGCCGGAGGTGGGTGCATGCTCGATCTTGGATGCCATTGCGTGGAAATTGCCAGATCATTCATTGGTAAAGATATTAAGCCTGTAGAAGTAGTTTGCTGGGCCGATACCCAGGTAAAGCCAATTGACGCAGAAGATCATGCGATTGCTTTGGTAAAATATGAAAACGGTGCTATAGGCCAGTTTGAAGTTAGCTGGACTTTCAGGGGTGGAATGGATCTAAGAGATGAAGTAATGGGTACAGAAGGAACGATATGGATAAACAATTTTTTACGCACTGGGTTCGAAATGTTTACTACGGGCAAAGGTGCTGACTACGTAGCTGAAAAGGCTGAAAGCAATAGTGGCTGGCTGTTTCCGGTTGGTGATGAAGTAAATGATCTTGGATATAACCACATGTTTAATGATATGTTTTCTGCAATAGAACAGGGCAGGGAACCCGTAGAGACTTTTTATGACGGGTACGTTGTGAATTGCATTCTTGATGCTGCTTATAAAAGCGCTAAATCAAAAAAGTGGGAGCCGGTAGAACTTGAAATATGGAGAGGTAAAACGGGCGTAACCAATGAAAATAATTTAACTCAATATGATAATGATCATTACTTAGTTAAAGAAGAGCTTACGCATTATGGAACAAAAAAGGTGATATTAAAAAATAAGGAAACTGGTAAAATTGAGGAGAGAATTTTGAATTAATTGTTTGCCACCGCACGACAATCTTTGTATGCAAGTGTTACATTGTTCCTTATAACATAAGATGTTGCTATGTTTCCCTTGTTACAACTTACTTCCGCATTAAGCAAAATACTTTCTTACAATATTTATAATTAAATTTATTACTTAATTAAAATTTATGGATGCATCACGCCGGTTGTTTTTAAAAACAGGTACGCTTGCTGTTGGAGCAACTTTGCTTTATCCTAAAGACATGTTTGCTTACAGGGCAACAAATACAATCTTAGGAATACAGCTTTATTCTGTGAGAGATGATATGAAAAGGGATCCGGAAAACACATTAAGACAATTAGCAAAAATGGGCTATACTAATGTAGAACACGCCGGGTACGAAGACCGTAAATTTTATGGCTATTCAGTCAGCGACACAAAACAATTTTTAAGTGACATTGGTTTGCAAATGCTTAGCGGTCACAGTTTTCTTGGAGCTAAACAATGGGATAAAAGCAAAAATGATTTTACCGATGAGTGGAGAAATACCATTGAAGATGCTGCGGCTGTAGGAATGAAATACGTGATTAGCCCCGGTGTTGATGAAGATCTCTGCAAAACATCAGATGATTTTAAATGGTACATGGATTTGTTTAACAAGACAGGTGAGTTGTGCAAAAATGCAGGTATTACCTTCGCCTATCATAACGAAAGTTATGAGTTCAATCACAAGCTCGATAACACCATTCTTTACGATCTTCTTCTTAAATTAACTGATAAATCGTTGGTTGCACATCAGATTGATATTGGCAACATGTATGAACCAGGCGGCAGAGCTATGGATTATTTGAAGCGCTACCACGGCAGATTTTCGTTAATGCATGTAAAGAATGAAACTAAAACAACTGCAAAAGAAAAAAAATCTTCTAAATATGAAAGTTCTGTGCTGAATAAAGGCGTAATAAATGTTAAGAGCATTGTAGATTATGGTCGCAAATCAGGTATAACGCACTTCATTATAGAACAGGAATCTTACCAGGGTAAAACACCACTGGAGTGTGCAAAAGAAGATTTAAAAATTATGAAGAATTGGGGTTATTAATGTGTAGTTATAAATCCATTCTATTTATTAGTAACCGCAGGTACGAACCTGGAATAAATTACCACCCAAAAAATTACACATTCTAAAACGATAGCTATGTCCGCAAACTCACGAAGAAAATTTTTGCAGCAGATAGGCGCAACATCACTGCTTATGCCGTTATCCTCTATAAAAATGTTTGGTGAAGAAGAAATAGAAAAGCGGGTTATAGCTTATGAAAGAGAAACAACAGTCAACGATAACATAAACATCGCCTGCATTGGTATGGGCATAATGGGTTTCGGCGATACCCACACTGCCATTAAAGTACCTGGAGTGAAGTTAGTTGCCGTTTGTGATCTGTATGATGGCCGTTTAGAAAGAGCAAAGGAAGTTTTTGGTAAGGATATCTTTACAACCAAGGATTTTCATCAAATACTTGATAGAAAAGATATTGATGCAGTCATCATTGCTACAACAGATCATTGGCATGATCATATTTCTATAGCAGCAATGAAAAAAGGCAAAGCCGTTTATTGTGAAAAACCGATGGTTCATCATATTGATGAAGGCTGGCCTGTAATAAAAGCACAGCAGGAAACAAACGCTGTTTTCCAGGTAGGCAGCCAGTTTGTAAGCAGTATTGCCATGGCAAAAGCAAAAGAGTTTTATAAGGCGGGTCAAATAGGAAAGCTTAATTGCATTGAAGCTTCATTTGACCGGCAAAGCGCATTGGGCGCCTGGGAATATACAATGCCGCCTGATGCTTCAGTTAAAACCGTTGATTGGAACAGGTATGTAGGCGATTCTCCAAAATTACCTTATGACCCTAAACGGTTTTTTTGGTGGCGTAACTACAGGGATTATGGTACAGGTGTGGCAGGAGATCTGTTTGTTCACCTTGTTTCAAGAGTACATTTTTTTACTGATTCCAAGGGCCCGACTAAAATATTTTCAACCGGTGCATTAAACCATTGGAAGGATGGGCGTGATGTT
Organism: uncultured Chitinophagaceae bacterium; assembly: GCA_964235805.1. Taxonomy (GTDB): domain Bacteria; phylum Bacteroidota; class Bacteroidia; order Chitinophagales; family Chitinophagaceae; genus Ginsengibacter. Next base: position 6,081 of record CAXSEB010000124.1, read on the forward strand.
CCCGATGTGATGACAGGTATCTTATCTTACCCTGAAACTGCCGAACATCCTTCTTTTCAGCTTATGTTAAGAGTGAATTTTATAAGCGGCCAGGGTGAAAAAACAATCACGAGGTTTATCGGCTCAGATGGCGTAATTGATTTTGAGGGAGATGATTTTGTTTTGAACAGAAGTAAAATGCCAGAAGCACCAGGCTATGGTGGATGGGATTCTTTTGATACCTATCCGGAAAAGATGCAAAAGCAAATTGTAGAAGAATATAATAAACGATGGACAAAGGAGCAACAAGATGCGCCTAAATTTAAACCCATAGCTTATAAAGTTCCGGATAATTATGATGACAGGTTTGATCATTTCACCAATTTTTTTGATTCAGTGCGGAGTAAAAAACCTGTAGTAGAAGACGCAGTATTTGGATATCGGGCAGCCGCTCCCTGCCTGGCGTGCAACGACAGCTACTTTCAAAAGAAGATAATTTATTGGGATCCTGAAAACATGAAAATAGTTAATCAATAATTTTAATGAACCTGCCTTTTACTCATTGGAACTTTTCTTCTTTGCATTACAAAATTGAAGGTGTTTTGCGTTTGTTATAATGATGCAGGAAATTGCTGGCTGGTAAAGAAATCTTCTACCTGAGTTTATAATGCTTGGAGGCTTGCCTGCAGCATTTGTTTATGGGTTACTTAATTGAATGGCTTAACTAAACTCGTCTTTTTATTAGTGTTATCTCACAGTAACCTATTACCTATCTTACTTGTAATAATAATATACCTGGTGCACATATT
>CAXSEB010000125.1:0-6802 GCA_964235805.1 uncultured Chitinophagaceae bacterium
ATTTAAAAAATCTCTTTTAGTATCTAAGTAAGAATATGAAATCCAGTAATCAACATTTTTAATGGTCTTCTTATCTCTCCAAAAAAATTCAATTCCTTTTGCATTACCATAACCATTATTGTTTATGGCTGTTTCTCTGCCGTAGTTTACATCAGTCTTAAAAAGATCTTCATACTTTTTATAAAAAATCTCTGTTCTAAATGTTCTGTTACTAACTAGCTTTTGGTACTGAATTATATAATGTGTTGCCTTTGCAAAATTCAAAGCATTTTGAGAGGGCAGATATTTTTTTTCGGGATCCTGGTAAAAGATTCCATAAGCAAATGAAGCCTGGCTGTTATCAGTAAATTTATAAGCTAATGAAACTCTCGGAGCAATATCTACTTTATCCAACAACACTGAGTGTTCAGCTCTTGTACCAATTTTAGCGGCAATATTATTAGTAACATATATGTCTGCTTCTCCAAAGGCTGAAAGCAAATTTTCCTTTATTTGTTGTCCGCTTTTATTTCCATCATAAAGTGTAAAATCAGCCGTTTCGTTACTATGGTTATATTCACCCCCAAATCGTACGGCGCTGAGGCCCGGTAATTTTTTTTCAATAACAACTTTTGCATTTATATAATGCCCGTGTGTAATTAAGCCGAAGTTTTTAAAGGCAAATAACTGAGTGTTACTTAAAATTTGTTTTTGATCATTGCCATTTTGAAACTCACTGGTTATATCATCTTTGTTTGTGCTGTAAGAAAAGCCGGTTATCATTTTTAAATTCTTTCCAAGTTTTTCTCTCCACGATAAATTATGATACATATCAATGTTATGTAAAGAAAACGCATTCTTCATTCCGGCTGAATCAATATCAGCATATCTAAAGCCTGCATCCGTTGTACTAAATGTTCCATAATACTTAATAATACCGGTTGCAGAAGTCTTTATCCGAAAATTTGCGTCGCCATTGTGTAACACGGGCACATTAAAATAATCAGGCCGTTGTTTAATCAATTTAAAAGCAATAGTAAGGTCAGTGTAATTATAAGATATTCCCCAGGAGGATCTTTTATCTTTCGCAAGGTGCTGTAAACCTCCACCTATGCCCAGGTATGAGAAACCAATATCTGCAGAGCTTCTTTCAGGCAAATCTATTGACTCCAATATCAAAGCTGACGACAAAGCTTGTCCATATAAAGCAGAGTAACCACCAGCACTAAAAATTGTTCCTTTAAAAAGAAATGGATTGAACCTGCCTCTTTGTGCCAAACCCGGCTCCGAGCTGTAATAAAAATTATTTACTAATGTTCCGTCAATAAAAGTTTTGCTTTCGCTTGCAGTGCCTCCTCTTACAAAAAGTCCTTCAGTTTCACCAACCTGTTGTGTACCTGGCAACGTTTTTATTGCAGCCGTAATATCTGCGTTGGCACTTGCAGTTGTAACAACATCAATAGGATTAAGCACCGTGGCTTTTTTTTGATCACTTGCTTCAAAACTTCCGGCGGTTATCACAACTGCCTTTAACTCTGTAACTAATTCCTTTAAAAAAATAGTAAGTGTTATTTGCTCGCCCTTTAAATTTACGGTTTGCTCAAATGGTTTAAACCCGGTGCCTGATGCTTGCAGTAGTTGTTCGTTTTTATCATCTGTTGTAAAAGAAAAGTTTCCAGCTGAGTCCGATGTAGCACCATCGTAAGAATCTTTTATACTGATACTTATTCCGGAAACTGGCTTATTCTTGTTACTAATAACCTTACCAGTAATTTTGGTTTGACTAAAACAGATGTTACTGAATAAGATGAACAGTAATGTGAACCATTTATTCATTAATTCGAATTTATTTACAAATATAAAGTACTTTATAATATAAATTAAATATGGGCTTAACTTTTTTTATTGAAATAGCAATCAATTCATAACTAAATGGTTATCAATAGATAAATTTTATGTTGAAGTATATATCCAGAGATCATTTATCAACATCACCCAAAATTAATTTGTTTATGTGGCTGCAATTTGTAATTTAGCTATAGAATTTAATGGGTTAGTAAGTATTAAGGGTCAGTAGCAATACTGGCCCTTTTACTTTTTCAATGGTCTGCCTCCAAACTTTTTTCAATGATTATTCTGGTAATAAATTCATAAATGCTTGCCAGGCATATCAATGCAATAATATTTTTCGTTGTGCTTTATATAGAACATTCTTTCAGCAAGTACTCTTTATCTTTTTCTAGTTTTTACCTTTACTTTCATCTTCAAACATTGCTTAATTTCATTTATTTGATCGATACTTAATGAGTAAAATTAAAACCGGATTCTTTTGCCAGAACTGTGGATATGAAAGTGCAAAGTGGCTTGGCAAATGTCCTTCATGTAATCAATGGAATACATTTGTTGAAGAAGTAGTGAATAAAGGTGGCGAGAAAAAAGACGACTGGAAAGAATATTCATCACAAAGAAATGGTTTACTAACGGTATCACTAAACGAGATAGTAAGCGGAGAAGAAAAGCGGATCATAACAACAGATGCAGAATTGAACAGGGCTTTAGGAGGAGGCATTGTACCCGGAAGCCTGGTTTTAGTTGCCGGTGAACCTGGCATTGGAAAATCAACTTTGTTTTTGCAGGATGCACTAAAGTTAAAAGACACGGTAACACTTTATATAAGCGGTGAGGAAAGCGGGCAGCAAATAAAGATGCGTGCAGATCGTTTAAGAATTGATTCTTCAATTGGCTCAGGAGAAAATTTTTACCTTCTTACTGAAACTAATACTCAACCCATCTTCCAGGAAATAAAAAAACTAAAGCCCGAACTGGTAATTGTAGATTCAATTCAAACACTTCAATCGCCATATGTTGAATCTTCTGCAGGCAGTGTGTCACAAATAAGAGAATGTGCTGCAGAGTTTCAAAAGTTTGCAAAGGAAACGCACACGCCTGTTTTTTTAATTGGTCATATAACTAAAGATGGTAGCATTGCTGGTCCTAAAATACTGGAACATATGGTTGATACAGTACTTCAATTTGAAGGTGATACCAATTATGCTTACCGCATTTTAAGAACTTTAAAAAACAGGTTTGGCTCAACATCTGAATTAGGTATTTATGAAATGACTTCAGAAGGCATGAGAGAAGTAAGTAACCCATCAGAGATTCTTATTACCCAAAAAGAAGATCAGCTTAGCGGAGTGGCAATAGCTGCAACAATAGAAGGAGTAAGACCATTGCTTATAGAAGTTCAGGCACTTGTTACACAAAGTGTTTATGGAACACCACAGCGAACAGTTACCGGCTTTGACCTGAGGCGATTACAATTGCTGCTTGCCGTATTGGAAAAAAGAGGTGGTTTTCATTTTAGTGTAAAGGACGTTTTTATCAATATTGCCGGTGGTTTAAAAATTGAAGATCCATCTATTGACCTTGCTGTGTTAAGCGCATTGCTCTCTTCTTTTGAAGATATATCTTTGCCACTGCATATTTGCTTTACCGGGGAAGTAGGCTTAAGCGGAGAAATAAGAGCTGTAAACAGGATAGATCAAAGAATAGCTGAAGCCGAAAAGTTAGGTTTTGAAAAAATAGTGGTAAGTAAGCACAATCTTAAAAACCTGAATAAGAAACAAACCAATATTGAATTAATTGCTTTAGGTAAGGTTGAGGAACTCTATAAATATCTTTTCTAATTTTCTTAAAACACTTTTATTAAACCTCTAATCAAATTAAAAGAATTTTTTAATGGCTTTATGCACTTGTTTTATCCGCACGTTTGTACAGGTTGCGGAAGTGATATTATAGAAAACGAAAACCTGTTGTGCCTTAAATGTGTAAGCACATTGCCACATACAAATTTTGCAATGCATGCAAATAATATTGTAGAAAAGATATTTTGGGGCAGACTTCCGCTAACTGCAGCAATGAGTGAATTTTATTTTGCAAAGGGCACGGTGATCCAGCGCCTTATTCACGAGTTTAAGTATAAAGGAAACAAAGACATTGGTACTTACCTTGGTGCAATGATGGGAAGCAGCCTGATAAGTAATAACAGGTTCAACAAAATTGATGCCCTGGTACCTTTGCCCTTATACGCCGACAAAGAACATAAAAGAGGCTTTAACCAGGCTAAGATACTTTGCGATGGAATATCGGAGATAACTAATATTCCTGTTATTACAGGTAACGTAGTAAGAAAGAAGTTTACCGAAACGCAAACAAGAAAGCACCGCGAAGAACGCTGGCAAAATGTAGAAGGCAGTTTCAAAGTTGATAGTATCGCCCAGTTAAAAGATAAACATATTTTATTGGTAGATGATGTAATTACTACAGGCGCTACCTTAGAAGCGTGCGGAAAAGAAATTTTAAGTATACATAATGTTCAATTAAGTGTAGCCACTTTAGCTTATGCTTCAAAATAATCATTGCTCCGCAAATATTAATGTTTGGTAACATGACTCCATTTAAAACAATCGTTGCGATTTTATGCCTCACAATGCTGTTATGTTGTTGCAAAAAAAATTCACTCATTACAAATGCTGATGCGATTTTAAACCTGAGTGCAGATACTTTGAAATTTGATACAGTCTTCACTTCTGCCGGTTCAGTAATAAAGTCGTTTAAAATATACAACGATAATGATCAGAAAATAAAATTATCCAGTGTAAAATTAATGGGAGGTACGGCTTCTGCTTTTAAAATAAACGTAGATGGAACTTCGGCCGTTGAAGTAAGTAATATTGAAATTCAATCTAATGATAGTTTGTATGTATTTGTACAGGTAAATATCAATCCTGGTACAAACAATCTTCCTTTTGTAATAACCGATAGCATCTTAATTAATTATAATGGAAATAATAAGTTTGTTCAACTGCAGGCATACGGCCAAAACGCTGTTTTTTTAGATAGCCGCCGGGTATCAGGAAACTATCAATTTACTAAAGGACTTCCATATGTTATTCTCGGAGGATTATTAATAGATTCTTCAGCTACGCTAACTATTGATAAAGGAAGCAAAATTTATGTACATGCAAATGCGCCTATAATTGTGGATGGAACTTTAGCGGTAAATGGCACATTCCAGGAGCAGGTTACGTTTAGCGGAGACAGGCTTGATCCTGATTATAAGGACCTTCCTGCTGGCTGGCCCGGGATTTACTTCAGAGAAAGTAGCCGGAATAGTACTTTACAATTTGCTGTTATAAAAAACGCCTACCAGGCTTTAATAGCACAAGGTTCTCCCTCGGCTGCAAACCCTAAAATAAAAATATCGCAGTGTATAATTGATAACAGTTACGATGCCGGAGTTCTAGCAATTAATTCTTCAGTTAGTGCTGACAATACTTTAATAAGCAATTGTGGCAGCAATATATTACTGGCTCACGGCGGTAATTATAACTTCACAAATTGCACTGTTGCAAGCTATGGCAGCATATTTCTTGAACATAAAAATCCGGTTTTGCAAGTGTATAATTACATAGTGCAAGACAATAATCAAACTATTTCTGGAGATTTAAATGCTTCGTTTACCAATTGCATTTTTTGGGGCGAAGGAGGTAATGTTGATAACGAGGTAATTGTTAATAAGCAAGGAACCAATGTTTTTAATGTAACATTTGATCATGTTTTATACAAAGCTTTGAAGGATCCGGAAAATGTAAATTTCATCGTGCCTGCTATAAAACAGGATCCTTTATTTGATAGTATTAATATAAGCAAACTACAATTCGATTTTCACCTCAATAACAATTCCCCGGCAATTAATGCCGGCACGATTACACCATTCGTTAAAGATCTTGACGATAAACCAAGACCTAATGCACTACCTGATCTTGGCTGTTACGAAAAGTGATCACTGTTGTGGCTTACGCACGCAAACAATTAAGCAATTTGATGCTATTGTTACTTAATTTTACAGTAAAAATTATCATGAATAAATTAGTAATACTAGCCAGTGTAATCATATTAACCTCCTTCAATACAATCAATAACAAACCATCTGCAAAGAAAACCATACATAAATTTAAGGTTGAGGCATTGGATGGCAGTACAATTGACTTCTCAAAATTTAAGGGCAAAAAAATATTAGTTGTAAATACAGCTTCTAAATGTGGGTTTACACCACAATATGAATCACTTGAAAAATTATACGAACAGTACAAAGACAAACTTGTGATTGTTGGTTTTCCGGCAAACAACTTTGGCCAGCAGGAGCCTGGCACAAATGTAGAAATACAGGAGTTTTGTAAAAAGAATTATGGAGTTACATTTCCTATGGCCGCAAAGGTTTCGGTTAAAGGTGATGATATTGCACCCATATTTACCTGGCTTACTCATAAAGAGAAAAACGGTGTTCTTGATGCCGAAATAAAATGGAATTTTAGTAAATTCCTGTTAAACGAAAAAGGTGTACTTATCGCTAAGTTCGATAGCAATGTTGAGCCAATGAGCGAAGAGATCACAAAACATCTTAAATAGTTTTCACCTCTAAACTTTAAAACTTTTCTTAAGATTGGCAGGCTTAATCATTTGCGGTAATGCAGTTTAAAGAGATTATCGGTCAGCAAAATGTAAAAGAGCAACTTGTTAACATGGTACAGCATAACCGGCTGAGCCATGCTTTATTGTTTTTAGGCAAAGAAGGAAGCGGATCATTATCCCTGGCGCTGGCCTTCGCTCAATATATTGTTTGCACAGAAAAAAAGTCTTTAAACTTTAATGCGCATGCACTTTTTGGCGAGCTAAGCTCTGCTTCCTTTGCAGGAGAAACGACCACGGCACTTGATTCGTGTGGCTTATGTGCCGCTTGCAAAAAAGCGGCCCAACT
>CAXSEB010000126.1:0-6802 GCA_964235805.1 uncultured Chitinophagaceae bacterium
CAACTTTAGGCAAGCCGGCAGGCATTGCGGGTATGTTTGTAAGGTTAAATTCAGCAAGCTTCCGGTTATCTTTTACAAGGTCTCTCTCACCCTGGTAACAGATATTTTAATTCCGCTTTGGCCATTTACCTGCGTTGTATATTGCCGCGATGCCTTGGAAGGAATTTTAGAATTTCTTGGAATGAGCACATCCATTAAACCGCCACGTGTTTCTATTCCCAATGAAAGTGGCGTAATATCAAGTAGCAGCAGGTCCTTATTATTTCCTGCTAGAATATCAGCCTGCAAAGCAGCGCCTAAGGCAACAACCTCATCAGGATTCATAGAATCATTTACCGCCCTGCCAAAAAAATCACTCACATCTTTTTTCACCAGCGGCACACGGGTAGAACCTCCAACCATAACTATTACTTCAATATCTTTTGTTTGTAAACCTGCATCTTTCAAAACATTTTTACAGCAACCGATTGTTTTTTCAATATAAGGTTGAATCAAACTTTCGAATTCTTTTTTCGAAATGGAAATTGACCTTGCATTTATTTCATCATTGAAATTATCGCTGAAGGAAAGCTGTTTCTTTGCTTCTTCCGCTTTAAGCCTAATAGCTTGTGCAAACTGCTTATTAGTTCTTAGTTCATCTTCACCTATCGATAACTTTTGCAACCAGAACTTTACAATAGCATTATCAAAATCATCTCCGCCAAGGTAAGTATCACCATTTGTAGAAAGCACTTCAAAAATGCCATTGCTTATTCTTAAAATAGAAATATCAAATGTTCCTCCTCCAAGATCGTATACAGCAACTGTTTTATGATCATCTTTATTAAGCCCGATTCCATAAGCAAGGCTTGCTGCAGTTGGTTCATTAATGATCCGCAAAACATCAAGCCCGGCTAGCTTTCCAGCGTCTCTTGTTGCCTGGCGTTGTGCATCGTTAAAGTATGCAGGAACGGTAATCACCGCTTTGTTAACCGGCGTTTTTAAAATATGCTCCGCCCTGTGTTTTAATTCTTTTAATATTAAAGAAGATAATTCTACCGGCGAATAAAACTTTTCTCCAACCTGTACTTTCACCAGGCTATCAGTATCATCATCAATAACCTTGTATGTAAAAAAGGAACTGTTATTCTTAATGTCATTATAAGATTTTCCCATTAACCGTTTAGCGGAAAAAATAGTATTCTGAGGTTCAGCGATAAGATAATTTTTGGCTTCTTCCCCAACTGTAATTGAACCTGTGTTACCGAAATGTATAATTGAAGGAACAAGGGAACTGCTGTCATGTTCTTTTAATGCTACAGGTTGCTTTGTTTCAGGATGTATAATTGCAATTAAACTATTGGTTGTACCAAGATCAATCCCGACAATTATTTCATCTTTTTGCAGACTGCCTGTGGCGATGTTAATACCGATTTTTGCCATTAACGCACGTTATTTATTTATGCAGCAAAAGTAAGAAATAAAAAAGGCCGCCCGAAGCAGCCTTAAACAATCCGTTTCTGATTTATTTCATTAGGTACATCTTTCCATATCCTTTAGTAAAGTACTTATCAGTGTTATCATCTTCAGATTTATATCTCTCAAGCGATTTGCCGTTTAAATTAGTGAGCACACGATAAAGATAAACGCCGTTGGCCAGTCTTTGTCCATATGCATCAGTGCCGTCCCATTTAAATTCTGTAATGTTTCTGCCAATGTGCAATGGGCCTAATTCATCCTTTGTAATTTCCCGTACAATTTTGCCGGTAATGGTTAAAATTTGTATGCGCATATTCTGCGGTGGCTGGGTGCCGGTTATTGTGAAAACAAATGCGGTTGAGGTAGTGAACGGATTTGGATAATTAAGCAAATTAGATATCATGGGTTTGCTTATTACCCTGAAAGAAACATGATAATCCAACTGCCCGGCTGTATTACCAGAAGCATCTTTGCCGGAAACTATCAATTCATATTCTTCGTCATCACCGGGCAAAAGTGGCGTAAAGTCAATGGTTGCTGTATTATCGCCTGTAGCAAGGTTTGCCGCTGTAAATCTTAAGGTATCATTATCAAATTTATATGCCTTTAATGAACCATCAGGAAAACGAATTTGCACTTTGATTAGTGAAGTATCGTTCAGCGCAAGAAATTTGTTTTCATCCTTTAGCTTAACTATAATGTGAGGTCTTGCAGAAACGATATCACGGTTTAAGATATGAACTCCGTCGAACGTAACATCCAGTAAAGGGTTATAGTTATCTCCTTTTACATAAAAATTCTTGAAAATAAAATTGTTGAAATGATATTGCTCAGCCTGGTCATTATCGGGATTAACTTCTACAAATAATGTATTCATCCCAATAAAATTTTTGGTATCAATAGTATAACGTATCATTAAAGTATCGTCTGCTGCAAGCGGTTTTCCTTTTGTTAAAGGGATGACATGAGGTACATTATTTTTATCAGTTACTATAAATTTTATTTTTAGACTGTCAAATGCAGCATCACTTATATTTTTAAACGCTATCGTTAAATCAAGGTTTTCGCCTGCATCAAGAGTATCTTTTAGTTTCAAGGATAAGTTAGGTGCAACTGCTCCTTCAGGCACAGGATCTGCAATTATTCGCCAGTATAATAACTGGGCTGGTGTGGCATTTACTGAATCATTGTTGAACATCTTCAACTGCAAATTCGGATACACCTGGGCGTTTATAAAATCTAATGTTGTATCCCCAGCCTTAACGGTAGCCAGCAAATCAGCGATGTTATTATTTTTTATACCAAATATTTGTATAGATACAGAATCTGTTGAAGGACTTTCCAGGCTTTTATCACGCCAGTGAAAAGAATTCCATTTTTTTGATGGACCAAACTTTGGCGATAGAATCTGCCCATCGCTTTCGTTCCCAAAAACTACAAAACTGAAATTGCTCTTTTCATATATGCCGGAACTCATGCTAAAAACAGGAGTAAACAAAGCATTGGAATTTTTACGGTAAGCGAAAGTGAAGCTGCGGGCCCTTGAAAACGAATCAATAGTTGCAAAGCCTGCATTTCGCAGTTTATCAGTTAAAGAAATACCGGCTCCATAAATGTTTGCATCTAATGCCCAGTCCTGGGCATACGGAAGATATAATGATGGAAAAGCGGCTGGGTCCGGCGTAACATTTTTTACAATTACATAGTATCCTGAAGGAATGGAATCCATAAACTTCATGATGGCAAGCCGGCCGGCGACCGTTCCATAATCAAATCCAAACTGATACTCAGTATTAACATTACAAGGATTATCACTTCCAAAACGGCCAGGAGAGCCTGTTGCAGCGTTCTTTTCAGGAAATAATGTAGCCGGATTAATTATTACAAAGTTCAGCCTTCGTGAATTACAGGTGCTCTTTATGTAAGTAGCTCCGTCAATATTCAGAGAATAATCGCTTTCACCTTCAAGGCTTGTAGGATAGTTACCATTATTTGATACTATCGGAATATTTTTTACCGGGAAAGTAAATTGTCTTGAAGCGCTATCCAGCGTAATATGAGTGTAGGTTGATTTAAGATGTTGATAAAAATGCGATTGGTTCCAGCCTAAACCGCTTCCTTCCAGGTATATAAAGCTGGAAGTATTCCATACAACCGGCCCTGATGCCGGAGTTACACCAATTCTCCAATAATAAACTGTACCATTAGTAAACGATACCGTTGGGTTAAATTGTATCACACCGCCAACAGATGTTTTATTTAATGATTGCTTAAATGACGAATTAAAAAGCTCTGTTGTATCCAATTCCATCAGCACTTGTCTTGAGGCTGCAAAAGGGTTTGCTGTAGAACTGTAAAAATTAATATTTTGTTTATTTACAATAGAAAAGTTATAGGGGTAAACCGGCCTAACCTCATCTTCAAAAATGTAGAAAGTTTTTATAACAGTATTATTCAGTTCTGATATTTCGTCAACATTATTATCTGCATCTATCGTTACTGTTACAGTGTTCAATCCTTTATCTATGATAGGATTTATTATGGAAGTGATGGTTATAGAATCACCATATTTAATTGCAGCAACTCTTTGATTATATAAAACAACAACTGAATCATTAGGCAATTTGCGTGTAACAGAAATCCGTATAGAGTCATTTATCGCTTTACCAATGTTTAGTATTTTAACGGTTAAATCAAAAGAATTATCAGCAACAGAAATTATGGAAGGATTGATCTTTACCATTGGCTCCTCAATTACATAATCGGGCTTTTCATGCGGATTAATTTTTAATGCGGGGTCTCCATGTAAGTTTATTTCTTCAAGGTGCATACGGGTAAAAAAATCAAGGCCGGGTGAAGCTCCTCCTAAATTTTTTATGGTATTGCTTATATCAACGCCAATTGGCTTTCCATAATTTGTGATACCAATATTTTTATATAATTCGTAGTTGTAATTATCTAACAGCGGTGGTATTCCCAGGTGACTGCTGGCAAGAAAACCAATACTTCCACGCTGATCTGCAAGAATGTACTTTTCAGACAATGACGTATTGCCGGTTAATCTTGAATCTTCATAAATATAATTATCACCCGCTGTGCAGCCACTCACATTAAAGAAGGGGTACTTTCCCTGGTTGTGGTATGTTTCAGGACTGTTTAAATTAAACTCCAGTGTGTTTGCAGATGAATGGCCGAAATAACTTAGCAGGCTTATTCCCTCGTTAAATAATTCTTCAATTCTTTTACCGGCTAAAATTTGTACAGCAGCAGCAGATGATTTGGAAAATGTTTCTACTTTGGCACCATAAAAAGTGTCCTGGATAATTGCTTTATATCTATCCATGTAAAAGTTAAACAGGTAACTCTCGGAACTATCTTTACCTCCAATAACATGCACAACATTTTTCATCCATGCTTTATCAGCAACGGTTTGGGAAGTTGATGCCTGCGCTTCTTCATACTGCTGCATCTTTTTAAGATAGTTAGCTATTTCATTCCCATTTACTACTGAAAGCCTGCCAACCGGTACATCAGGCACTATACTTCCGTAGCTCGAAGCAAGTAAATTGTCCGACGCAGGAAAGCCATAAGTTGGCACTAATTCTATTTTTTCTGAAAGGGGATCATTTTCGTTTAACGCATAGGTGTTATAAGTAACACCTTTCCCTATAAGAAATACGAATCTGGGTGTATCAGCAAAGTTGTTCTTTGCGTATTGTATAAAATCTTTAACTGCTAACGGATGATGCTTTATTCCAAAAGCAAATTGATCGGTTAGCTGGTCTATATCATATATTTTAGCGTTAAAGCCACCACCTGCAGCAGATGCCCTGTATGCCCTGTATTGATCCACATAGTTTATACCGGAGCCATTATTAAATAAAGCAGTATTACTTATTATAAGATAGTTGGCCTGGTTTGATGTGTTAGCATAATTTATAAAATTTATTTGTTTGAAATTGTTCACTGGTTTCACATTGGAGGCTTCCTCATTTACCAAAACAAATTTTCTTACTTCATCAAAAGAAGGTGGCAAAACGATTTTTACTTTTCCAGGCGTGGAAATGTCTGCAGTATAACGTTTGCCTGTATTCATATCAAGCAGAACAGGTGCAGTGGTGCCATAATTAAAATTGGTAATTACAAGATAATTGCCATTGGAACTGGCCGGTAATTCAAAATAAAAATTTGCCTTATTATTAAAATTGAATTTAGAAGGATAATTAATTTCAACGAATGAAACTACTATCCTATCGGTTTGTACGCTTGAAACATTTTGTACCTGCACATTTAAAACATCAGGACTTGTAAAAACAGAAAGAGGGATATTATCAACCTGTTTTTTCAGGTAAGAAAAGTATGGCATGGATTGATCAACAACAACATTGTTATTAAGCTTTACCTGCACATTTCTAACATTAGAAGCATTACCAGATGCACCAAACCTTAAAGAAGCCGGAGGACCGGCACTGTATAAATTAAGACTATCGAGCTGCAATGATAAATTAGCGCCGGGATAAATTTCTGCACTGGAATAGCCCTCGCCAATATCATAAGAAGATGAATAAACATAAAAACCGCCAACAGGAATTGCATAACCCGGATTGATAATGTTCTTATAATAAGTACCTGTAGTATTCATGAAGTAAGGCTCTGGCGCCAACGTGTTGCCAGCAACATTATTGGGCGCATTTGTATAACGCAGGTTTGAAGAAGAATTTATGGTTAGAAAATAAGATGCTGTATCTGTTTCAAGGCTCCAATGATCTGATAACTGGTAATCAGGATTAAGATATAGTTGTTTATCCTTTGTTCCATCGTTCATTAAGCCCCAAAATTCTATATAACCCGCAGAACCCAAGGCACCTGTTGGCGACGATGTATAAAGCATTACCTGCGAACCATTTCTCCAAAGTTGAAATTGCTCTGCAGATGCGTTACCCAAGCCAATAGCGTTTAAATTTGTTTGAGATATTCTATATAAACCTGTAGAGCCAACTTTAAATTTATAATAGGTTTTGTTGTAATCGATCCAGCTATTATTATAAGATTGGGAAAATACGGTAAAAGATAAAATCACAAAAAAGAGCAGTAATAATTTTTTCATATTGGCAACTTAAGCACCTTAATTTTCTTTCTTTATTATATCAAACTTTACAGAAAATATATGTGAGTAAAGTGGATGAGATTGGTTAGCAAGATTTGAGAACGCATAATCTATGCTAACGTTTTTAACCTTAAAGCCAGCGCCAAGGCTGGGTTGATATATCCAGACTTTCCCTTGATTTGTTGTATCAGCATCTGCAAGCGCTTTTTGAAAATTATAAATACCGGCACGAACAAA
>CAXSEB010000127.1:0-6793 GCA_964235805.1 uncultured Chitinophagaceae bacterium
CCATTTCTGTTGAAACGACTTCTGCCTGATTTATTTTAAGCGCTTCTGCAAAGCGAAATGTCTTAAAAATATAAATCAGGCGCTTCCGGAAAGATTTTCAATCCTTGCTCTTTATCTCCAAAACTTAAAACTTCAACATGTGAATATTTTGGGACATAAAAATTATCCTCTTTCAAAACTCAATTTGTAAAGGCGCTTTCACAAGGCACACTTGGAAAGAAAGCTAAAGATTAAATTTTAAATGATTTTAAAAGGAGAAAAAAGATGGGTAAACCGAAAACTATAGTGTTCATCAAAAACATATTTATCCTGGTGTTTTTTTTGCTTGTTGCCATTTTTTCCTTTGCACAGAGAGAAAAAATTAACAGCCTTAAAATTGTATTGCCTGCATTAAAAGATTCTGCAAGAATAGATTGCGTTAACGCATTAAGTAAGGCATATGTCTGGGTTAAAACAGATAGTGCAAGGTTACTCGCAAAACAAGCCCTGAAAGAGGCGGAAACCCTTCATTATTTCAAGGGTATTGCAAACTCGTGTAACAATCTGGCATGGATAACCAGGCTGCTGGCAGATGATTATTCGGGAATGGAAATGTATTGTAAAAAGGCTATTGCCTTGCCGGAAAAAGCCCTGGAAAAAGAACCGCTTGCCTACTCGAGGTTTTTGCTGGGTTGTGCATTGGCAGCCCAAAGTAAATTTTCTTCATCTTTAATAGCTTTTACAAAAGCAGGTGAAGCGTATACGAAACTTGGTGATCAACCTGGTCTTGCAAACGTCTACGCTTACATTGCCGACGTTGAATTGAATAGAGGTCAGTACGGGAAGTCGCTGCAATACTCTGTAAAATGGCTTAATCTTTCTAAGAAACTCAACAATAAAAGATATCTGGATATTTGGGCAAGCCTTTATAAAAATATTGCTGATTATGAAACGGCGGTGGACTATTATAATCAGGCAGCACAATATGCACGTGGAACTTACCATTTCGACGAGCTGGCCTTTTTTACACAGTCGATAGGTGAGATTTTTTTTCTACAGGAAAAATACGATTCCGCAAAGCATTATTATGACAAGGCTGTAGATTATAATCCTAACAACCAATTAGACTCCCGCCGGGGCGAATTGTACATTGCTTTTAAGAAATATGATAGTGCTTTAGTGTATTTAAACAAGGCTTTAGGCAAGGCTAAAAAAGCCAATGCGCTTAACCAGGAAATGTGGATTCTATTAAGATTAAGCAAGGCTTACAAAGAAATGAAAAATGACACAAAGGCGTTGCAAGTTGCCCGTCAGCTTTTACAGACAGCGCAGGAAACAGGAGCAAGGCAGTACATCCGGGACGGGCATTTTTTATTGTACAAACTTTTTGTTCATTCAGGTAAACAAGACAGCTCCTTAAGCCATCTGGAAAAGTATACGGCTTTAAAAGATACAATTGATAAAGATCTGTCTGCTCAAAAACTTGCTTTCTATAAAATAAGGTCCGAAAAAGAAAAAGATCAGTCCAGGATAAATTTATTAAACGAAGAAAAAAAGCTGCAGCAACAGCAACTAAACCAAACCGCACAGCAAAAAAAATTTCTTATTACCGGAATAATTGCTTTGGGGCTGATAGGTATCATACTTTTTCGGAACCTTATTTTAAAACGAAGAAATGAAAAGCAGCGACTGGAATATGAACTGGAAATGCAAAAATTCGAAAGCGAAAAAACAAGATCAGAATTGCAGCAACAAGCAACCGAACTCGAAATGCAAGCGCTTCGTGCGCAAATGAATCCTCATTTTATTTTCAACTCACTCAACTCCATCAACCGTTTTATTCTTAAAAATAATAGGGCGCAGGCTTCAGAATACCTTACCAAGTTTTCAAAGTTGGTAAGGTTAATTCTTCAAAACTCTCAAGCTGCATTAATACCACTGGAGAGTGAATTAGATGCTCTAAAATTGTATCTGCAATTAGAAGCAGTAAGGTTTAATCATCAGTTTGAATATCAAATTATCATTGATAGTGATCTTGATGCAGATATATTAAAAGTACCTCCGCTTATCATTCAGCCATATGCGGAAAATGCTATTTGGCATGGATTGATGCACAAAGAAGAAAAAGGGCATCTGGAAATTGAACTATATCAAAAGAATGACTTATTATATTGCAAAATAACTGATGATGGTATAGGAAGAAATAGAGCTGCCGAATTAAAAAGCAAATCAGCATCACCGCATAAATCTATGGGAATGCGTATTACAGCAGAGCGCATTGCCATACTTCAACAGAAAAAACAAATAAATACAACGATACAAATAAGAGACCTTGTATTGCCCGATGGAAGTGCGGGAGGCACTGAAGTGCTTTTAAAAATTCCGGTGATGTTATAACATAAACGAGAATTCGTAAATACACCTCATTTTTGTGTTTCATGACGGAAAGTATAAGTAATTATGATTAAGCTGCAATGCCGGCCTGTAATTTAATTGCGAGTTAACTTTACACCCGCCTTCCACCATTAAAATTCGATAGGCTATGCAAGCCTTGGAACAGCTTATTTATTAAATCAACAGATAATATTTTTTTGTTTAAAGCTTCACTTCTTCGATTTCACCATCGCATACTCTTATTGTCTTATGTTCTTTGTCTTGTTGAATATATATAAGATAGATGGGTTCTCTATTGTTTCTATTTGTACTCGCTTCCTCAATAGCAGTAATTGAATAGGCAGCAAAAGTTTCTCGCAATAACAATCTTACGTCATCGGGTAATTTCGTTTCATCATAACGTTGAAGACTATGTAACCAGTTACCCTTCTTATCGTAGTAGTTTCTTATATAAGCAGAATTTGAAACAAAACTGGCAAGATAGCCCTCATCTCTTAGTTTTACCCATCTTTCACAGGTAATGTCGGGATAAGTAGTTTTAAAGTGCTGAACGGCTTTAAAGTTTATTTTATATAAAGTGCTCTTGTCATTCTTTATTTCCGGTTTATCGTCATTAAAAGAAACATAAGCGGTCAGATTTTTGAAATCTGCAGATTTTCCGCCAGCTATTAAATTTTGGGCATGAACAATGTTGCACGCCAACGTGGAAATTGCGGTGGCAGTAAAAGCCAAAAAGTACTTTTTCATAATAATTCGCTTTACTAAGTTTAATAAATATTGTTTTGCTGCGGGGGCTCTTTATCAACCTGCAGAAACAAAGCTATCTCGCCGTTAAAGTGTTTACAAGCCGCAATGAGTTATTTGCAAATGCAATAAGCAATTTGAAAAAATGACTGGGCAATTGGGAGAAATAAAATCTTCAATTGAGGGAAGAGGCCTTTTCAAAATGTTATTCTGTAGAGAGGAAAACGAGCAAAACGAATGTAGTCGGAAATACAATCTTTTATATCAATAAAAGTTTTTTTTTACCTTTTTTGATGCTATTCTTTTAATATCGCATTGGCAATTACAGCTTATTCATGATTATCCTTCCTATATGTCATAGAAGTCATCTCTCATTGTTTTAATTACCCATTCATAATGTTGATTACTTAGGGAAAACAGCAACTTACTCAATTGCATTGAGTTTTTATCCCCGCAGCTATAGCTTTACGATTTGAGAAATGATCCATTTATCTACAACTTAAATTAAACATTATGAGAACACAATTAAAATCATTAAAGTGTCTTGTCACGCTTTCTTTTATCTTTTTTATAGGATGTAAAAAACATGATTGCAACCCGACTAATAGTTGCTTCTCGCCCGACCCGGAAAACAAGATTCTTGAAAAAAGAGACAATTCAGGTTCAGCTACCGTCAGCGTTTTTGCCACCAATTTGAACAATCCACGTGGATTGAAGTTCGGACCGGATTGTAAATTATATGTAGCAGAAGCAGGTCTTGGCGGAACAGAGAATAGTGATAAACAATGCCCTCAGTTAGTGCCGCCCGACGGACCGTATTTAGGAAGTACAACAGGCGGCCGCATTTCAAAGTATGGCTCTGATGGAATACGAATTACAGTTACGGATAAACTTCCAACGACAATATCTCATTTTGGCGATATACTCGGCCCATCAGATGTAGCCTTTGTCGGTAACACTCTTTATGCCCTGCTTTTTGCGGGATGCGGTCATGGCGTTCCGACAGTTCCTACAAGCGTGGTAAAAATGAATTCGGACGGAACGTTTACAGTAATTGCCGATCTTGGAGCCTGGCGGGTTGCACATCCTGTAGCACATCCTCCCACAGATGATTTTGATGCCGAAGGCGCGTGGTATAATATGATTAGTGTTGGAGACCATTTGTATGTGGTAGACGCTAATCATGGTGAGGTAGTAAAGGTAACAACTGGTGGAGTTATTACCAGTGTGGCAGACCTATCTGTAAAATATGGGCATAATGTTCCTACGGCATTGGCCTATCATGGAAACTTATACGTGGGTAATCTCGGGCTTTCCCCCTTTTCTGATGGCAGCTCAAACATTTACAAGATTACACCTGACGGGCAAACCAAAATCGTGGAAACCGGCCTAACGGCCATACTTGGGTTAGTATTTGATAACAGGGACCGGATGTACGTATTGGAAACTACGACTGGGAAAAGGGCTGAAAATGAATACACAACACCAGGCACAGGAAAGGTGGTAAGGGTTAACCCTGACGGCTCAAAGGATGTAATTGCAACAGGATTTTCTAACCCAACATCAATGGCTTACGGACCAGATGGAAACCTGTATGTATTAAATTGGGGCTTTGCGGGTGTAGCAGGAAGCGGTGAAGTATTGAAAGTTGCCTTAAACAAGTAAAAAATGAAGTATTCCGTGAGGACCTATTCTGTTAACCCTTAAAGTCTCTTTTTTCAAAAAGGGTGGTTGCATTTGTAAAATGGATAGATATATATATATTACATCAAAACAAGCATTTATGAAAATACATTTGTTTTTATCAGCTCTTGTATTACTTGCGGCCTCACCGAAAGCGTCTGCACAAAGCGCGGAAGAAGAAGCAATAAAAAAAGCAGTGCTTTCCGAAACAAAATATTTTCTTCTTGGCGACTCCTCAGCTTGGAAAGGTACCTGGTTACATGATTCTAAAGTAACACATAATTACGCCAGCAGCAGTTTCTATACAAGTATGACAGGATGGGACTCAATTGAACGGGCAGTGATCAGAAGGATGGTATTTAATGGTCAGCGAAACATAACAGAACCTAAAACTAAAAATTTTCTGATTAGAGTTAATGGTAACCTTGCCACAGTTGATTTTGACCAGGTTTTTGATGAAAGTACGGATAGTTCCAGGGATGTTGACAGAGAGCATAGAATATTGGTTAAACAAAATGGCAAATGGAAAATTGCTGCTGTTTCCGGGTATGCCATGTCCAGCTGGGCATCTGACAGAGACCACAGTGAGGATAATTTGAATAATGCTGGTTATAATCTGCTTTCATTTAAAAGAATAGAGGATGCTATAGATGTGTTTAAACTAAACGTAAAACAACACCCCAATTCATGGAATTGCTACGATAGTTTAGGAGAGGCGTATGCAATCTCCGGCAACAAAGCCGTGGCGATTGAAAATTATGAGAAATCAATATCGCTTAATCCTAAAAATGAGGCTGGAAAAGCGGCTCTTGCAAGATTAAAGATGAAGTAAAGTTGGCTTTGCGGCAGAGTAAGCCGGTTTCGTACCGATTTTAGGTTGTATGACGATAGTAGGGGTAGCTATTATTAAGTCTTTCAATTGCCCGCGCCTTTATGTACTACCTGATCTTACTAAAGCTATTGTATGATTGAAGCTATTATTATAGATGATGAAATACATTGTATTGAAACGCTAAGCATTCTGTTAAAAGAAAATTGTGCAGATGTGAAGGTGATGGAACAATGCCGTTCTGCAAAAAAAGGCATGGAGTCAATTGAAAAAATAAAGCCGGATATTGTATTTCTTGATATTGAAATGCCGGTGATGAACGGTTTTGAAATGTTGGAGCAATTTGACGAAATAGCATTTGCAATCATCTTTACAACCAGTTATGATCGATACGCTATAAAAGCTATTCATTTCAGCGCCTTGGATTATTTGCTGAAGCCGGTTGACCCAAACGAGCTAAGGAATGCAGTAAAGAAAGTACAGGAGCAGCGGCATTTGCCAATGGCGGAACAGTTTCAAATGCTATTGAAAAAAATAAACGGGAAGGAACATCACTTTAATAAAATTGCAGTCCCGACTCTTGAAGGATTTGAATTAGTTCCTGCAGACCATGTCATTCGTTGCGAAGCAGACGATAACTATACCTATCTGTATCTTAAAAATAAAAATAAAATAGTTGCCTGTCGCAATTTGAAAGAAATAGAGGAACAATTACTGAGTTTTAATTTCTTTGTCCGTGTCCATCATTCTCATCTCGTAAACCTAAATGAAGTAACAAAATATGTTCGTGGTGATGGTGGTTATCTTGTTATGAGTGATGGATCTTCGGTAAATGTATCACGAGGCAGAAAAGATGGCTTGCTGAAATGGTTTTGATAATAATTTTTCTGAAAGATTAAATAGCTCTGCAGATTTTGAAATAAAGTAAAGCAACAAATATCCGTGGAAGCTAAGATCAAGCGGAATAACTGCCCCTCAACAAGCTATCATTGAAATGTCGTAGCCGGATCAAATCACCTCTACGGTCTTATCACTTACGGCAATTTTACCCCCTGGCATGACATAACAGTTACGCATGACGGAGGCGCAAGATGGCATTCGCAAATCATGGGTGTAGAGACATTCTTGAGCTGATAAAGAACTTTTACAAGGCAATTTCTATCA
>CAXSEB010000128.1:0-6762 GCA_964235805.1 uncultured Chitinophagaceae bacterium
ATTGGTGTTTTATTCCGTTCAAGCGAAAAACTATTATTTCTCCAGCGTATCAGGTAATGATTCCAGAACTTCTACAGAGGCGCAAAATTCCTCAACCCCATGGAAAACATTAGATAAGCTTAATTCTTTTTTTAGCAGTCTAAAACCAGGTGATTTTGTTTATCTAAAGAGAGGCGAAACATTTTATGGTTCAATTAAAGTAAATAGTTCTGGTACTTCAACGTTGCCAATTACAATTAGTGCATACGGTGTAGGTAGCAAACCCGTTATAACAGGTTTTAAGTCTCTTACCAGTTGGAGTTCTATTGGCAATGGGATTTATGAAAGCTATAATTCTTCTTTCGGTAGTAGTGTGAATATGGTACTTTTAAATGGAGTTGAGCAGGGAATTGGAAGATACCCAAACTTAGACGAAGCTATCGGAGGTTATCTTTATTTTGAGTCTCACAGTGGTACCACTTCTATTACAGATAATCAATTAACTTCCTCTACTAACTGGACAGGAGCTGAAGTTGTTATCAGGCAAAGACGCTGGAAGATCGACAGAGCGAAAATAACCTCACATTCAGGTAGTAAAATAACTCATGCAGCTACAGCCGATGAGCCTCATGATGATTATGGATATTTCATACAAAATCATATTAAAACTTTAAATGAGCTTGGAGAATGGTATTATGACGCATCTTCAAAAAAGTTAAATGTCTATTTTGGATCAAAATCTCCGTCTTCTTACGCAATAAACGCATCAACATTTGACGATTTGGTTTACAGCAATAATTTTAGCAATGTGGTTTTTGATAACTTGGCGTTAAAAGGAGCAAATCAATACGCTTTTGATATTAATAGTGGCTCCAATATCCATGTAGAGAATTGTGATATTTCATTTTCAGGTGAAGATGGAGTTGAAGTCAATAATCATACCAATTTCAAAATAGAAGGCAGTACCGTTTATAATTCTAACAATAACGGTATCAATCTCGGCCATGGTGATTATGCCGTTGTACGTAATAATAAGGTGGTCAATACTTCTGTAATTCCTGGTATGGGTTTAAGTGATGATGGCAATAGCATAGGCATTAACACTTATGGCGATCACAATCTTATTGAATACAATGAAGTTCGCAATACGGGTTATATTCCTATTTCTTTCAGAGCCGACTATGTTACTATAAAGAACAACTTAATTGATACTTTTTGTTTTGTAAAAGATGATGGAGGTGGAATATATACTTTCGGAAACGGTAATACAGAGATGCGCAAGGGCAGAAAGCTAATCGGCAATATTGTAATGAATGGTTTAGGGGCAGAAAACGGAACCGATAATCTTGGATTAAGGTCCGCTCAGGGCATTTACATGGATGTTAATTCTTCAGGTGTTGAAATAACTGGTAATACCATTTTTAACGTTGCAAGAGGTTTATACCTTCATAATGCTCATGAAATGGTTGTTAGAAACAATACATTTTATAGCAACACAAGCCACCAGGTTTATATAAAGCAAGATCCTGACCTTGCTCTTATGAGAAATAACATATTAGCTAGTAATATATTGTTTGCGAAATATCCTTCTACCACTATATTAACGCTGAAGTCAGATAAGGATGATGTTGGCTCTTTTGGCAAATTTGATAGTAATTATTATGCAAGGCCATTAAACGACAGGTTGGTGATAGCTAACAGTTATGTTAAAAGTTCTGGTATTCCGGTTACACAATCTTTAGATCTAGAGGGTTGGAAGGACAAATACAAAAAAGATGCAAATTCGAAGAGAACAGCTAAACAAGTTGCTCCTTATGATCTTAATGCGTTAATCGGTTCAAACAGAATTGCAAATGGCACGTTTTCTAATCTTAACGATGTGAATGGCAGTTCTTGTTCACTCTCTATAGGTAGTTCCGGACTTTTAGATGGTAGTTATTTACAAGTTACTCCGTCAGACAGAGGTTCGACTGTTCGTATGGATGTTGGAAGTGTTTCATCTGGCAAAAATTATATTGTACGATACAGTGTAAGAGCGTCTGTTGACA
Source organism: uncultured Chitinophagaceae bacterium (assembly GCA_964235805.1). Lineage (GTDB taxonomy): Bacteria > Bacteroidota > Bacteroidia > Chitinophagales > Chitinophagaceae > Ginsengibacter. The sequence goes on from CAXSEB010000128.1 coordinate 2,028, forward strand.
GCAGTATGGCTATAGGAGCTTATTTGAGACAAGGTGATGCCCCATATGATAACCTTTCAAACACACAATATCGTAAGGTGAGTATAGACCGTACCGATTATGAGATTCTTATTTCGCCGACTCAAAGCGAATCATCTGCTACGTTGGTGTTCCAGGTAGATGATAAAAACAAGTATTACCTTGATAATGTAAGATTTTATGAAGCAGACGCAAACATAACAGTTCCCGAAGATTCTATCAGGTTTGAATATAACGCAAGTAATGTGAGCAAAACAATTACATTAAAAAGGAGCTATGTTGATGTGAAAAATAAAAGTTATTCAAATAGCCTGGTTCTTGCTCCTTACACATCAATTGTATTAATTAGTAAAGCTTCATCGGGGACTTCTGTTCCAGGCAATTCTGCGCCGTCAGTGCGGATAACCGCCCCTGCCAATAGTTCTTCTTATAGCGCATCTTCAACTATAAAAATTACTGCTGATGCATCTGACGCTGATGGTTCAATAAGTAAAGTTGAATTCTACAACGGGTCTTCCTTGTTAAAAACTGAAAGCACTGCGCCTTACACTTGTGACTGGACAAACGTGGCTGCAGGAAATTATACACTTACTGTAAAAGCTTACGATAATGATGGCGCAGTTACAACATCTTCGCCAGTTTCTGTTACTGTTAAAGGCACCAGTACAAGTGGCGCACCTACGGTAAGTATCAGCAGCCCGTTACCTAATTCTATCTATACAGCGCCAGCAACAATTCTTATAACTGCCAGTGCTTATGATGACGGCTCAATATCAAAAGTGGAGTTATATAATGGCACCAAGTTATTAAGAACTGAAAATTATTACAGATATTCCTGGAGCTGGCAAAATGTTCCTGCAGGCAATTATAACCTTACCGCTAAAGCTTATGATAATAGCGGTCATGTAACTACCTCTGCAGTAGTGCCGGTAACAGTAAGAAATAGCGTATTAAGCAGCGTGGCTACTCAACAGCAAGATATATCTGGTAATATAGTAAGTGATAGCAGTAGCTTATCAGCTGCAAAGCCTCTTGACTTTAAGTTGTTCCCAAATCCGGCAGTTAATTCTATTGAAGTCAATTTCGAAAGTGCACATAGTTACCAAAAAGCCAATTTATTTATAATAAACTTGGCAGGCAGTATCGTAAAGAATATTCCACTCGTCTTATCAAACAATAACAGAATTAGAGTAAATGTTTCAGCGTTAAGCCCGGGTATGTACTTAATGCGTATTGCTAACGATAACTTTGTTATAAATAAGAAGTTCGTAAAAGTGCGATAATCCTTCGCTCGCCGTAATACATAAGTATTACCTGAGCATTGAATATCAAAACCATAATAATTCACGTAAGCGTGTTTATTATGGTTTTTTTATGGAGACTACTTGAACATAGTACCTTGAAACTGTTTGTATTTTACTTTTTTTAACATCAATTTCTAAAATTAAAATATAGCAAGTATGTTTTGTTACTATATAAAATATGAAGTTTTACACGAGTTATTTATAATAGTCGTTTTGCAGCTATCTTTGAATAATGCCTAAAATAAACCTTAATGACAGCTTGAATTTTGTTCGAAAGCTTTCATTTGCCAAAATATGGAATGCAACAAAAGTTTTCAGCAGTTTTTACATAAGCAATATTTTAAGTAAACCAGTACAATGGGGCTATCCAATATCTATATCTTTTGAGCCAACTACATCCTGCAATTTAAGATGCCCTGAATGTCCGAGTGGTTTAAGGGCATTTACAAGACCAACCGGGATGTTGCAAAAAGATTTTTTCCGGCAGACTATTGATGACATTCATAAGCATTTAGTATATCTTATATTTTATTTCCAAGGAGAACCATTCTTAAATCGTGATTTTCTTGAAATGGTAAAATATGCATCTGACAAAGGATTATATACTGCCACCTCTACCAATGCGCATTACCTCACTGATGAAGTTGCCAAAAGAACCGTTGAAAGTGGATTGGACAGATTAATAATTTCTATTGATGGAACTACGCAGGAAGTATACAAACAATATAGAGTTGGCGGAAATATTGATAAAGTTATAGAAGGTGCCAAAAATATAATTAAGTGGAAGAAAATATTTAAGAGTAAAAAGCCGTTTATATTTTTTCAATTTTTAGTTGTAAAACCTAATGAGCATCAAATTGATGAAATTAAACAGTTAGCAAAAGAAGTTGGCGTAGATGAACTTCGTTTCAAAACTGCGCAGGTATACAATTATGAATCCGATCCTAATAAGTTAATTCCGGTTAATGAAAAATACAGCAGGTACAAAAAAAACAAATCAGGTAATTATATCGCAAAAAATAAACTAAGTAATAAGTGTTGGAAACTATGGCACGCTAATGTTATTACATGGGATGGCCTTGTGGTTCCCTGTTGTTTTGATAAGGATGCAACGCATCGTTTAGGTAATTTAAAAATGCAATCTTTTAAAGAAGTATGGAATAATGATAACTACAAGCAATTTCGCAGAGATCTTACTAACAGCAGAAAGAACATTGATATTTGCGCCAACTGTAGCGAAGGTATTTCCGTATGGAAAGATTAATAAACATACTTGTTAATCAAAAATATCTATTGTAATTAGCCCTGGGGTCATGTTAAAAAACCGTAAAAGTAAGCTTGAATTATTGTGCCTGGTTTTTGCCACAGTGGTCTTATTATATGTATCTGCCCGGCCCTTTAGAAAAAAGCCCTGGGTTGCGGGTATAAGCCCGGAAAATTATTCACAAAGCATTAGTGAAAATTCCTCTATCTCTACAAGTATTTTAAGATTACCAAACGGTGGTATAAATAATTCAACTCTTACTTCTAAAACGGTATACTTAATTGAAAAATTAACTGGAAGAATAGTTCCTTCAAATGTGAATGGAACAGGTGGCGGCGACGCTATTACTTTAGTTCCTGCGTCTCCTTTAAAGCTAAACACAACTTACTCATTTCATATAACCGATGGCGTTAAGGATTTATCCGGAACATCATTTAAGCCATTTACCAGTACGTTTACTACTGGTATGTTTGCTACAAAAAAATTATCGAATGTCAAGTTTGATAAAATTGATTTGCCTAACGCTATTGGTCGCCATTCGAGCCTTACGGTGGGGCCTGATGGCAAACTTTATGCATTATCTATTGATGGAATTATTAAAAGATTTGTTATCAACCCGGATGGTACTTTGCAAACACCGGAGTTATTGTATTCATTACAGGATGCCTATGGAAAGCGACAGCCAAGATTAGCAATTGGTTTTGCATTTGATCCTTCAGCCACCGCTTCAAATCTTGTGGCATGGGTAACGCATAGTTCTTACGTTTTTCTAGATGGACCGGATTGGGATGGCAGGTTGACTAAAGTAAATGGAAACAATCTTCAAAACGTTCAGGATGTATTAATCAATTTGCCAAGATCTACTAAAGATCATCTTACTAATAGCATAGCTTTTGGACCCGACGGAATTTTATATTTCTCCCAGGGAAGTAATACAGCAATGGGAAATGCAGACAAAACCTGGAGCGATAGAAGCGAACATTTACTGTCAGGCGCAATATTACGGCTCGATGTTTCTAAACTGGGAGATCTTCCTTTGAATGTGAAAACTTCTGAAGGCGGAGGTAAGTATAATCCTTACGCAGCAAACGCTCCTCTAACAATGTACGCCACGGGTATTCGCAACGCTTACGATCTGGTATGGCACAGCAATGGCAGCCTTTATGTTCCTACTAATGGTTCTGCCGCCGGTGGCAATACCCCTTCTTCAGTTAACGGTACTTTAAGACCTGATGGATCAGTTTATAATGGACCACCGGTTCTGGCCCTGAACAACGTTCAACAAACTGAAAAAGATATGTTGTACAGAGTAATTAAAGGAGGTTATTATGGACATCCCAATCCATTGCGGGGAGAATATGTAATGGACGGTGGAAACCCTACCAGTGCAAGTGATTCCGCACAGGTGGATGACTATCCCATAGGTACTAAACCAGACGCTAACTGGCGGGGTTATTCTTTTGATTTTCAAAATAACATGTCGCCGGATGGCGCAATTGAGTATAAGAGTAATACCTTCAATGGATCGTTAAAAGGTAAACTGCTCGTGGTCAGGTATAGCCAGCATAACGATATCATCACATTAATTCCTGGTGGGCCTCATAATGATATTATAAGTTCTATTGAAGGACCTTCAATAGAGGGGTTTTCTGGTTTTGTTGATCCGTTAGATTTAACTGAAGACGTAAGAAACGGAAACATATATGTTTCGGAATACGGTGGCACAGGCCGGATAGTTTTATTGCGGCCTAAGAATAAAGAGTATTTTCAAAATAGCCTATCCATAATTAGTAAATAAAGATTCATACTTGGCTTCTCATAAATTATCAATTGTAATTAGATTTTGAAGGTGAGGCGTAATTCTTTAATCCAAAACAGCAACCGTTCATACAGCAATTTTAAATGCTGAGCTTTTTGGTTGCGTCTGTTGTAACAAAATGTTCGTCATTTGCGTATCTGAAGAACAAATAATAATTATCATGAAACAGCTATCTGCCTTTCTTATTTTTTTCCTTATTTTTTTTTATCAGCTAAATACTCAGCAGCACAAAGTGTTACCATTTCCGGGATGGTGAAAGACAATAGCGGAAAAGCATTAAGTCATGCTACAATTTCGTTGTTAAATGCTAAAGATAGCAGCATGGTAAAA
>CAXSEB010000129.1:0-6742 GCA_964235805.1 uncultured Chitinophagaceae bacterium
AGATTGTTTCTAACACGCCTATTGCAGAACCTTCAACTTCGGCCAAATCATTAGTGAGCCTGCTCATTATATCGCCTTTTTGCTGCTCACTAAAATACCCGATCGGCAAAGCAAGAATCTTTTTATACATTCCGGTCCGCATATTATTAATAATGTTATTTCTTATCGGGTTTAAATAATACATGGATAAGTATAAAAAGAGATTTTTAAGTAGAATTGAAACCAGCACTATAAGGCAGATAACTCCGAGGGCACGGATATCACCACCAGGCGAATGTATAATCTGGTAAAGCCATTCTTTAAAATAATTCACCGGGTTATACCTGCTAAATGCATTTGCGGGGTTAGTTGCAACCTTAAAGGTGTTATCTTTTTTGAAGATGAGTAATAAAAATGGACTAAGTAACCCGAGAGAAATAACAGAAAATAATGTGGAAAGAATATTAAAGGTAAAATAGGCGGCTACTAATTTTGGGTATTGGCTTACATATTTAAAGATCGTTCTTAAACTCTTCATTTACTTTACTCGAAATTCTTATAATCTAATAATCAGGCAAAGTAAGTATTTTTACAAGGATATAATCTTAATAAAATGACAGAGGGTAAGCGGCAAAAGCAGGTGGCAGCAGTTATAAACCAGGAACTAAATAATATTTTTTTACGTATGGGTCTCAACATGTCCGACGGTGGCATGACCTCAATTTCATCAGTAAAAATTACCCCTGATCTTTTTGAAGCAAGAATTTACCTTAGTTTTTTCCAGATAGAAAATAAAGAAGCAGCACTTGCAAAAATAAAAGACAGGTATAAAAAAATAAGAAAAGACCTGGGCGCAAAAGTAAGGCATCAATTAAGAAGTATACCAGAGCTAACTTTTTATATTGATGACACACTGAATTATGTATTTAGGATAGAAGAGCTGCTTAAAAATGTAAGAGAAGAGGATAGTAACAGCGCATCTGCTAAGTCAGCAGATCAATAACTACAATCATTAACATGAGCCTTTGTGAGAAATGCAAAATAATTTATTGCTTTGAATTTCTGACAATATAAAACCATTTATAAGAGCGATTTGTACCTCACATTTGCATGGCGATATTTTAAAGTTAAAAAAAAGACTAATGCTATCAATATAATTTCATGGGTTACGGCGGGAGTGATTGCCTTTTCAACCATGTGCCAGGTACTAGTGCTAAGCGTTTTTAACGGATTTGAAGACCTGGTTAAATCTCTTTATTCAAACTTTTACGCTGATGTTAGAATTATTCCGGCCAAAGGAAAAACTATGCTTTTATCAGCCGGACAAATTAATCTTATAAAGAATTTCAAAAATATAAAAGACATTTCACTAGTTGCTGAAGAAAAAGCCTTGCTGCAAAATGGTGATTTGCAAACTGTAGTTTTTTTAAAAGGTGTTGATAGCAATTATTCTGCAATATCAGGTGTACCTAAAAAAATGCAAAATGGTAACTTTAATACCGGCAATGCGGAAAGTCCACTTCTTATCTTAGGCTCAGGTATTGAGAATGCCATTGGTGTGCAAGCTGATAAAAATTTATCTCCAATTACAGTTTTTCTGCCTAAAAAAGCTCATGAAAAAGTAGCAGATCCACTCTCGCTGTTAAGTGAAGGCAATGCCAACACTTCCGGCAGTTTTGCAATTCAGCAGGATTTTGATAATCAATACGTAATTACAAATATTGATTTTGTAAAGCAACAAATGAATTATGCTACGGATGAATTTAGCGCAGTTGAGATTTCGTTGCCTGATCCATCTTTAACTAAGGAGGTTACCACGTCTTTGCAAAGAACTATGGGTAGTAATTATTTGGTTCAAACCAAATATCAGCAAAATGCAAGTCTATACAGCTCCATGCGATTAGAGAAATGGGCTATTTATGCTGTACTTACTTTAATATTGATTTTGGCTGCGTTTAATATGGTTAGTGCTTTAACCATGCTTGTCTTAGAAAAGAAAAAAGATATAAGTGTTTTACAGTCACTTGGTGCTGACGGAATGCTGATAAAGAAAATCTTTTTAAGTGAAGGTCTTCTGCTTGGTGCAGTCGGCTCAGTAACAGGAATATTGCTGGCGTTATTGATCAGCTTCGTACAGCTTAAATTTAGGATAATAAAACTCCAGGGTAATTCATTCCTCATCGATTATTTCCCAATAAAACTTGTACTTAGTGATATTTTAATTGTAGCGGCTACTTCATTATTAATTGCGCTGACAGCTGCGTGGCTTCCATCAAAAAAAGCCGCACAGCAGCTTTTTGAATTAAAAATATAATCTAGGCAAGTTCCGTAGTCTTACATTATCTAATAATCTCCTAAAGTAACAGGTAATTGTGCCAACGCAACCTCAAGTTGCTTATCATTTGGTGCTACGCCATGCCATTCATAATTGCCTTTCATAAAGTCAATGCCATAACCCATATATGTTTGCATTAATATCATTATTGGTTTGCCTTTACCAACAAATGTTTTTGCGTTGTTTAAGCCGGCAACTACAGCATCAATGTTATTGCCTTCCATTTCAAGTACTTCCCAGTTAAAAGCTTCATACTTTTTTCGTAAACTATCAAGTGACATTACTTTTTTAGTCGGGCCATCAATCTGTTGTCCGTTCCAATCAATGGTTGAAATAAGATTATCAACTTTATGATGTGCTGCAAACATAACAGCTTCCCAATTTTGACCTTCATCCATTTCGCCATCGCCGTGTAAGGAAAAAACTATGTGTGGATCGTTATTTAGTTTCTTGGCTAAGGCGGCACCTATAGCCACACTCATTCCCTGTCCAAGTGAGCCTGAGGCCACACGAACGCCTGGTAAATGCTCATGAGTTGTAGGATGCCCTTGCAATCTTGAATTAAGTCTCCTGAATGTTTTTAATTCTTCAAGCTCAAAATATCCTGCTCTTGCAAGAGTACTATAAAACACGGGAGATATATGGCCGTTTGAAAGAAAGAAGATATCCTCACCCTTGCCATCTAAATCAAAACCCGGTTTGCGATCCATTATTTCAAAGTATAAAGCAGTAAAATATTCTGTACAACCAAGAGATCCGCCGGGATGTCCACTTTGAACCGAATGAACCATTCTTATTATGTCTCTTCTTATTTGAGCGGCTATCGCTTTTAAGTCCTGCATCTTTTTATTAATTTTTATATGAAACTTACTTTAAAATAATTAATTTTAAAATTACCTTATTCAACACAATTAATTTAAATATATTTATAACACAAAGATAATTTCATTTCAATATTTTATCTTTTTGAACTGTATGGGAAGCATCTTTTTAAGTTGATTTCTTGCCTAAAGAAAAAGCTTTGATTAATAGGGTTACTTGAAACAGAAACTTTACATTTGCCTTAGATTGATTTTTTTTTAAACCGCGGTATGGATAATATTATACTAAGTTCTGCATTGGCATTTTTAGTCACGTTTTTTGCTATACCCGTTATTATTAAGGTTGCTAAAGAGAAAAAGTTTTTTGACGAGCCCGATGAACGCAAAGTTCATAAATCCGTTATTCCAACTCTTGGAGGCTTAGGAATTTTTGGAGGGTTTATATTGGCTACTTTAATGGGAGTACCTGCGGCACTTTCTAACCAGCTCCAATATTTTATTGCATCTTTAATGGTGATATTCTTTTTAGGAATTAAAGATGATATTCTTGTTATTTCGGCCTCTAAAAAGTTTATAGGCCAGTTGATAGCGGCGGGTATTATAATTAAATTTGGTGGCATTCAGATTGACAGTATGCATGGCTTTCTTGGCATGTATCAAATTCCACACATTGCCAGTATCATCCTTACTTTGTTCACTATAATCGTAATTACAAATTCTTTTAATCTTATAGATGGCGTGGATGGGCTTGCTGGTTCACTTGGCTTACTAACTTCTATCATTTTCGGTTTGTATTTTTTATTGACCGGCCAACTTATGTATGCAGTAATGGCTTTTGCATTATGTGGAAGTCTCGTTGCCTTTTTGATATACAATTTTTCTCCGGCAAAAATCTTCATGGGTGATACCGGTTCATTATTAATCGGATTGCTAAATGCCATATTTGTTATCAAATTTATTTCTGTAGCTTCAGATCCGTTAATTAGTTCAAGTTTCCCTTTGCAATCAACGCCAGCTATTGGCTTTGCAGTGTTAATGGTTCCCTTATTTGATACCCTCAGGGTTTTTAGTTTAAGAATTATAAACCGCCGTTCTCCATTTAGCCCCGATAGAAATCATATACACCACTTTCTTTTAGATCTTGGTATGAATCATAAAATGACCACACTTGTTTGTGTTTCTGCCAATATCTTTTTTATTGCCCTGGCCTATATATTGCAATTTTTAGGTACTACGCTTGTAATAGCGGCACTTGCCAGCATGGCTGTTTTGTTTGTAGCTATTGTATATTACAGCAGACCTAGATTAAAAACTGATAACAATGTACAGGCTGTTGATGATGATAAAATTATAAAGTCTCACAAAATTTTGACTCTCGCTACCGGAAGAATAGAGCAGGATTAACACTATTTGTGTTAGTTTAATTAACCTGTTTTGTAAATTTGTTTCTCCTTATTGCTTTTGTAATAACACCATTCTCTTTATACATTATGACAGACGATTTATTTTTGATAATTGATGATGCTAAAGATTCAATGAAAAAGGCAATTAATCATCTCGAAGCTGAACTCGTTAAAATTCGTGCAGGCAAAGCACATCCTGTAATGCTTGACGGGATAATGGTTGAATATTATGGAAATCCAACACCCATTAACCAGGTATCTAACGTAAGTGCTATGGATGCCCGAACACTTACTGTTCAGCCATGGGAAAAAAATATGCTTCAATCCATCGAGAGAGCTATAATTGCTGCCAACATAGGCATAAACCCTCAGAACGATGGAAATAGTATACGTTTGTACCTGCCTCCTCTTACTGAAGAAAGAAGAAAAGAATTGGTGAAGAGATGTAACGGGGAAGGCGAGCAGGCAAAAATTGCCATTAGAAACATAAGAAGAGAAGCTATCGAGCAAATAAAAAGATTGCAAAAAGATGGTCTTAGCGAAGATGCTGCTAAAGATGCAGAAGCAGAAATGCAACAGGTAACAGATAATTTTATCGTTCTTGTTGAGAAACACCTGGCTTCAAAAGACAAAGAAATAATGGCTATTTAGCCTTTTACTGCTCAACCAATTACATCCAGGCATGAAGGAGCAAATGCTCATCTTAGTTACAACACCAATCTACCTTATTGTAATAGGTGCGGAGATACTTTTAAGCCATCTTCACTTAAAAAAGTATTATACATTCAAAGACACTTTAATAAATGTTTACCTGTGTTTGATGAACGGTGGGATCGATCTTGTTTTTCGTGCAATATATGTTGTTGTACTACTATGGTTTTACAGATTTCATTTTGTAAGTTTTTCTTTTAATCCCTGGATATACTGGGCAATGCTTTTTGTTTTAGAAGATGTTACCTTTTATGTTGAACATCGTGTTGATCATTATTGCAGGTTCTTTTGGGCTGTACATGTAACTCACCATTCTTCTGAAGAATTTAATTTAACTACCGGGTTCCGCTCTTCTGTATTGCAGCCAATTTATCGTTTTGTTTACTTTATCCCATTGGTGTTGTTAGGCTTTCATCCTATAGACATTGTGTTTATGTATTCTCTTACCCAGATATACGGAATTTTGGTTCATACGCAATACATAAAAAAGATGCCGGGCTGGTTCGAGGCAGTATTTGTTAGTCCATCTCATCATAGAGTTCATCATGCCAGTAATATAAGATACCTGGATAAAAACATGGGAATGGTTTTAATTATCTGGGATCGCTTGTTTGGAACTTTCCAGGAAGAAGTACCTTCCGATCCTGTTAGATATGGCTTAACAACACAAATAGATGATCCTCATCATCCCGGTAAGATTATCTTTCACGAGTGGATGAATCTTGGCAAAGATTTGAAGAAAAAGATTCCGTTATCAACGAAATTAAAATACATGTTTATGCCACCGGGATGGAGCCATGACGGAAGCTCTAAAACCGCCAGGGAATTAAGGGAAGAGCTGTTACAGAACTAAAGTAAATAACATCTTAGCAAACTAATATAACATCATGCCTACAATTACACTTACTGATATCAGTACACGTGCCAGCGATGATTTAGATAAAAAAAATATAAAAGAAAAAACGGCTGAGATATTAGATAAACTGAATGCTTTGCAAAACCTTTTATTTGCAGAGCGAAAGCATTCCTTGCTGGTAATTTTGCAGGGGATGGATGCAAGCGGAAAAGACGGTGCTGTAAAAAATGTATTTGGCACATTAAATCCACTTGGTGTGCAGGTAAAAAGTTTTAAAGCTCCATCGGAGGAAGAATTAAGCCACGATTTTTTGTGGCGCATTCATACTCATGCTCCGGCAAAAGGAATGATCCAGATTTTTAATCGAAGCCACTATGAAGATATTCTTATCACAAGAGTGCACGGTTGGTGCACTGATGAGCTTGCAAAAAAAAGAATGAAGGCTATTAACGATTGGGAAAACCTACTGATAGAACATACTAACACATCTATATTAAAATTTTACCTGCACGTTTCGCAAAAAGAACAACAGGAAAGATTGAAGGAAAGAACCAGTGACCCTACAAAAATGTGGAAGTATAATGCGAATGACGAGAACGAGGCAAAGCTTTGGGATAGTTATATGAAAATGTACCAG
>CAXSEB010000130.1:0-6710 GCA_964235805.1 uncultured Chitinophagaceae bacterium
TTTAAAGTAGCAGTACTTCTCTTACCCCATGCATCCTCAGGCTTTTTTTTAATTGCAAAATCTTTTTGAAACCAGGTGAATGCATCTCCTGAATTTCCCTGGTAATCATAAGCTCTTGCTGTCATCCTGTAAATCATGTCAAGACGATCCGTATCTTTCAGAGCTTCATAATATGGCAGTTCTCTTTTATATAAATTAATGCTTTGAGCAAATAAGCCACGGTTAAACAAAATCCACCCAAGAAAAACAGAACCTCTGTGATATTCCGCCTGCATGTTTTCTTTTTGTAAAATAGCCAGTGCTTTTCGAGTGTAACCTTCTGCTGTTTTAAAGTTGCCATGCTCTTCTTCAATCACGCCCAGGTTTGCTAAAGCCTCGCCAATGCCTCTTAAATAATGTAATTGCTGCGACTCACTTTGCGCTTGTAATGTATAAAATAACGCAGTGTCTGTTTGCTGATATTTTGATTTACTCCAATACCTATCGGAGAATTCAGAACCCAATTCATTAAGGCAATTTATTCTTTCAGTATCTTTTAATGAAGGCAAAATTCTTTTTAAGCTGTCAATGGTTTGGGTTTGAGAAAAACAAGCAAGGCACAATATCTGTGTAACACATATCAATATTTGTTTTGCCGGCAACATAAATTTATGATGCATAATTAACCGGGATTTTAATATAAACACACGTGCCTGTTTCAAGCTGGGAACCTGTTTTTATATCCTGAAACTCTACGCTTGTTTCATTTTGTTTTAACGGATCAATTAACTGCAACCGACGCCGGGTAAGGTTAATTCCTAACGATTTTTTTGTAATGTCTTTTTCTTTTATAAGAGATACAGATCTTCCAATACCATTATCACAAATAACACATTGTAATATATTATTCTGTATGCGAATGTCAATACTTATTTTACCGCTGCCATCATTTTTGCTTTGCAAACCATGCCAGATGGCATTTTCAACAAATGGCTGCAGCAGCAACGGCGGAATAAAAACAGAGGTTATATCAAACGTATCAATAAAGGTTATACTGTAACTAAATAAATTTTTAAAGCGTAACCGCTCCAGGTCTAAATAAAGCCGGAGCGCTTCAATCTCGTTTTCAAGTGTTATAAAAGATTTTTCAGAGTTGTGCAAAACCATACGAATCAAACGTGAAAATTTAGTCAGGTAATCTGAAGCTTCTTCAGTTTTGTTTATAAGAATGAACCGGTTGATTGAGCTCAAGCAGTTAAAAATAAGATGAGGATTCATTTGAGCCCGAAGCGCCTGCATTTCAAGATCAGTTGCTTTTTGCCGAAGGTCAGCCTGTGCTTTTTCACTTTGAAGGCTTTCGTTTTTACGCTTGAGCGAAATGGATCTAAAAATGAAAATGCCTAACGCAAGAACAAATAGCATGCTGCCAATAAGAACATTTCTTATTAACGCTTCGCTTTTAAGTTGCTGATGCTGAATTAAAAGTTGCTGTTGGTTTCCTTTTGCCAAAAATTCCGCCTCTTGTTTTTTATTTTCCAGCTCCTGTTGTATTTGAATGAGCGAAAGTTTTCTTTTATATTCTTCCGGCGCCAGTGAATCACTTACAGCTTTATACAATTTGCTAAAGTGATATGCTTTTGTATAGTTTTTGGTTTTATCATAAATATTTATGAGTGATCCAATGGCATTTTTCCATTCCAAAAGTGCATGTATGCTTTGTGCTGCATGTATTGCTTTATTGGCATAATATAAGGCACTATCATAATTTCCGGTAGCCAGATAAACACGGCTTAATCCATTTGCATGACGTGCAACTGATATAATGTGCTCACTTTTACTTGAAAGATAAAGACCGTCTTTAAAATAAGGCAACGCTTTAAGATACTCACTGTGTGCAACAAATACATCGCCTAAAAACATGTTATGGTCACCCGCGCCGGCTCCGTAAAATCCTGTAATCTGCGCCACCAACATGGCAGAGTCAACTTTTCCAAGCTGTAAATATGCCTCGCCAGCTTTTAATAATCCCCAGAAAACTTCCCATGATGAAACTTCTTTTTTAAGAAATGTATTGGGATAAAAGCGGGGAATTATTCGCATATACTCTAAAACAGTTTCAGGCATGGCTGCGCCAAGAAATAAGTTAGCAAGATGGTCAGCAGTTTGAATTTGTGCCAGCGTATCTCTTACTTTTTGGGCAAGCCCTAAAGCCTGATACCCGTATTGATATGCGTTTTTGTAATCACCTATATCAAAATAACTATGCCCTTTCCATTCAAGACTTAGAATTAGACCAGAAGTATCATTAAGCTTTTGAAACACGGCAAAAGATGTATCATAATATTTAATTGCCTGCTCATTGTCGCCAAGTTCATGAATACATTCGGCAAGAATCTTCAGGCATGAGCCCAATGTTTTATTTTCGCCAGCTTCTTTTAAAAAAGGTATTGCTTGTTTAAATATCGAGACAGCGTTGTGAAGTTCTTCTTTAAAACTTAAAACATTACCAGTATTAAATAATGCAATGCCGGTTTCTTTTGTATTATTTATTTTCTCCGCTAACTGCAGGGCTTTATGCGCAAATTCTGCGGAGCGTGTGAGATTACTGTCGTATCGATTACTTGCCTGTTGAAAATACAGTTCGGCAATTCTATTTAAAATATTTACCTGCTGCGTGTCTTTTGCATTAATGAGTTTAGTCTTTAAGCTGTCAATTGTTTTAGTTTGAGCAAAAGAAACAACGCACAAAACCTGTGTAATACATATCAATATTTGCTTTGCCGGCAACGTAAACTTATGATGCATAATTAACCGGATTTAACCAATACAGGTCGCGACTAAAGTGTATCGTTCAGAGAAAGTTAACATAAATATTTTACACTACAGGTACAGGCTTGCCTGCTTAATATCAAAACGAAAATCAGCCAGGATGATTCCTGACTGATTTAGTTTGGAATATTTTAATTTTTTAAGTGAAGCGCATTTACCATATCGCCTATCTTTTTCCCTTGTACTAAGCCAACAGCAATAGACGGAGCATAATGTATGCCTGCTAAAAGCCTTGACCGGCCTGCTTCTTTGGCATAATCTTCAAACGAGTTAAATGATCGGGCACCATAACTGTTATCATAAGAGTGATCAGTGAATGTATAGTTCTTTCCAAAAATATTTTCCAACACTGTTGCACTTGCACCAGATATAACAGCATGGGCTGCGGAATACTCAGGGTGCGCCGGAGTAGGAATTACACTGTTCCAAGTATCTTTTCCAAACACTTTGCGGATATAAGAAATAGGACGGATAAGATTGTAGGTATATTTTGTTTTAAAAGTAGATATAATCGCATCATTCATTGCAATGCCCTGAAGTGCATAAGCGGTGCAGGCTTCAGCAAGATCCATCTTAGTGTTAACAATTAACTGGGTAAGAATATTAGTGGCATGCGCAGGCACATTAAGGTTTCCTGGCTGATCTCCCCAAAATTTAGCGATGGTTGAATCTTCATGCGTAAGCGATAAAGAAATAGTGTATAATTCGTTTACCATTTGGTAAAAGGGCGATTTAGCATCTTCAGAATACGCTATTGGCGGACCTGGTTGAGAAAGCGTTGCGCTATTCGCAATAAAGCTTCTGTTAGCGGCCCAATTCGTAAACACAGCCAGGCCAAAAGCCGGAGGAGTTGGTATCCATAAACCGTCACCCACCGGTGGCACATAAGTTGAATCCACTATATGTTTATATGCTTCATGGCCGCCATCGGTTTTTGACCACTCGAAAATAGAAGCTGCAACCTGGTGTCCATAGTTTATTGCATTTTGAATTTTCTCTGCATCTGACTCACTTTGAAATTTTATTGTATAAGCTGCCTCAAGGGAATCAATGGTCGCCATATTAGCAGGCGACGTAGTTGCAAAAAAACTTTTTGTAAGCATAGCCATAGCTGCGTTTAAAGAAGCAGGCCAGAAATATTTATCATTGCTTTTATCAGGCATTATTGATGTGCCGCCAATTTTATTTAATAAAGATTTATAACCAGCAGTTCCAGGCAATATAGATTCATAAAGTGTGATTCCGGCATAGCCAAAAGATCTGTCGGATACAACGGAATTATAGCCCGGAGTAGTTCGTGTAAGTTTTATTTGCAGTTGCATCCATGCGTTAGCAACATCTGCAGGATATTTTTTAACACCCGGTACAGGCACATCATGTTTTTTGCAATTTGAGAATACAATAATAAGAACGGCAGCAGCCAGTATGAATTTTAGTTTCATAAAAAAGTTTTAAAGTGATTTAATTTTAAAACGTGAAATTATCTGGCAGGCGTAGCCTCACCTATCTTTATTGTGTAGTTGGTTGTAATAGCGTGTAACTATACGCTTTAGTAATGTACTTACAGAGAGGGCACTATTCGGAAAAAAACATTTGGTTTAAGGAATTGTCTGCATTGCTATTATGATCTTAAACTTAAAATTTTAACTTTAGCTTTAATGCTTATTTGTTTACATGATTAAACATGGAGAAAGCAATTAAGGAATAAGTGCAGCTCCGTCATTGCGAAAAGTTTGGGATTTTTTGCCGAAACTTCGTGGCAATCTCATAGGGATTTGCTCTATAAAGATTGCTTCGTCGCCATAAGATTCAATAGGGTAAAGTTTATAAAGCTCCTTGCAATGACGATGTAACTTATTCTTTCTAATTGTGTATTTTTCAATATGTAAATTCAAAAAACAAATTAAGAGACCATTTTATAATAATTCTTATGAAAAAATCTTTTCTCTTTTTACTTCTTACTTTTTACTTTTTACTTTCTATTTATTCGCAAAATGTAAACATCAAATGTTATCCCACAAACTGGTGGGTTGGTATGAAGTGGAATAAACTTCAGTTGATGGTTCACGGAGATAAGGTTGCAGATAAATTCCCAATGATAAAAATGGGGCCGCAAGGTTTCAAACTCGCCACAGGAGTTCGTCTTGTAAAGATAAACCGTGTTGAAAACCCCAACTATGTTTTTCTTGATATTGTTATTGATGCTTCTGCAAAGCCTGGTAAGTTTACCTTTCCTTTTTTAAAAGATACAAACCTGAAGTACGAATTAAAACCACGCCGCAGCGGCAATGGCTCGTCTTATGCGCAAGGTGTTACGTCAAAAGATTTTATCTATCTCATTATGCCAGATAGATTCAGTAACGGCGATGTTTCTAATGATAGAGTGCCTGGCATGAGAGACCAAAGTTTGAGAAGAGATACTGTATTTAATCGCCATGGTGGTGATTTACAGGGAATCACTAATCATCTTAATTATTTGCAAACACTTGGCGTAACAACTCTATGGCTTAACCCGGTGATTGAAAATGATATGCCAAACCGGACAGAGCATGGCTATGCTTTTACAAATCATTATAAAATTGATCCGCGTATTGGCGGGGAGAATGCCTATCATGAGCTGATAGATTCATGCCATGCAAAAGAAATCAAGATCATACAGGATGCAGTTTATAATCATGTAGGTAAATATCATTTTACGGTAACAGATTTACCCATGAAAGAATGGCTGCATCAATGGCCTGTTTATACAAATACAACTTATAAAGATCAAGCCATATTTGATCCTTATGTAAGTGGCATTGATAAAAAGAAAATGACTGACGGTTGGTTTACCAATGAAATGCCAGATCTTAATCAAAGTAATCCTTATGTAGCCAATTTTCTAATTCAACATGCTCTCTGGACAGTTGAAGAGTTTGGTATTGACGGATGGCGGATTGATACATACGCTTATAACGATCTTACTTTTATGAATACTTGTAACCAGGCATTAATGAGTGAATACCCAAAGCTTACAATGTTTGGAGAAACATGGGTGCATGGAGTGCCTAACCAAAGTTTCTTTGTACAGAACAATTATAATATTCCGTTTAAGAGTAACCTGCAGGCAGCAACAGATTTTCAGACTTTATATGGAATAACAGATGCCATGACAAAAGATTTTGGCTGGACAGATGGCGTAAATAATCTTTATACTACACTTGCCCAGGATTTTGTTTATAAAGATCCTATGCGCAATGTTATCTTTTTAGACAATCATGATATGTCACGTTTTTTTTCTGTCGTGGGAGAAGATGTGACTAAATATAAATCAGCACTAACGTGGCTTTTAACCTGCCGCGGTATTCCGCAAATATATTACGGCACAGAGATAGGACTTACAGGTACAACAACTCCAAATGACGGATATGTTCGCCAGGATTTTCCGGGAGGATGGCCTTCTGATGCAACTAACAAATTTACAATTGCAGGCCGCACGGCTAAAGAAGAAGACATATGGCGATATATTGCAAAGCTGGCAAATTTTAGAAAGAATTCTTCAGCACTTACTACAGGTAAAATGATGCAATATGTGCCTGAAGATGGGGTGTACGTTTATTTCCGTTATAATAACATTCAAACTATAATGGTGGTAATGAATACAGCAAAAGAGCAAAAAATGATTAGCATGCCACGTTTTTCAGAACGCACAACCGGGTTTACCAAAATGAAAAACGTAATCACAGGCGAAATAAAATA
This sequence comes from uncultured Chitinophagaceae bacterium, assembly GCA_964235805.1. GTDB lineage: Bacteria > Bacteroidota > Bacteroidia > Chitinophagales > Chitinophagaceae > Ginsengibacter. The sequence goes on from CAXSEB010000130.1 coordinate 6,547, forward strand.
TTTCCAGGATTTTTCAGTCGATACTAAAGTAAGTGCTGTATATGAATTAATAAGATGAGCTTAAGTATACCTTGCACTGGCTTCATTTTAGATTATGCAATTAAGTCCGAATAAAAAACAACGCGTTTGCCCAACCTACTTTGCTCTTAGCAATTAATTATTGT
>CAXSEB010000131.1:0-6689 GCA_964235805.1 uncultured Chitinophagaceae bacterium
AGTAGTAATGCTAATATTGCCTGGCCGGTTTCGGTAACCATTGACTCTGCAGGTACAATAAGCACGGGCATAATTAATTGTTCTGCAAGCGGAGCAGCGGGGCATTCTTTTACAATCAAAAGTGGCGGTAAATTAAACATTACCGGCGAACCTACATAATATACTGCACCTTCCCTTACTAATAATGCATATACATTAAATTCAGGTTCAACAATTGAGTATTCAAAAGCAGGAAATCAAACAGTATATAATTTTGGCTCAATTAATTATTCAAATCTTTTTGCATCGGGCAGCGGAACAAAATCAATTACTGCAGCACTTGGTGTTACCGATACCGTAAAAGTAACAGGCACTGCTGTACTTTCATCAGCCAGTAATCTTACTTTGTTATCTTCAGCCACAAAAACAGCAAGAGTTGCCGAATTACCTGTAAACGCTTCGGGTGTTGCTTTAGCGACTATTAGCGGAGATATAACAGTTGAAAGATTTATTTCAGCTAAACGCGCCTGGAGGTTTTTAGCAGTGCCTACCAACTCGCCAACACAAACATTTCACCAGGCCTGGCAGGAGAATCAGGCACCTTTAGCTGTTGGCGCTATTGGTTATGGAACCCAGGTTACGCATAATATTGCAGGATGGGCCGCCGCTGGCTTTGACTATTTTTCTCCTGACGGACCTTCTGTGAAAAAGTGGGATCCTATCAATAAAACGTATCTAGGTATATTAAATACCTCACAACTTATTGCAACTACCGAAGGTTTAATGACCTTTGTGAGAGGAGATCGAAGAGCCATCGGCCTTGGCGCCACGCCAACTACTACAATCCTGCGTACAAGTGGGCCATTAAAAATGGGAAACCAAACGACAATTAGTATACCTACGGGAAAGATAATTTCTGTTGGAAATCCTTACGCTTCTCCTATTGATATGAGAAAAATTGCAGCGGCAACAAATAGTACTTTCTTTTATTTATATAATCCGAATCTTACGGGTTCAAGTGGCTTGGGCGCTTTTGAAACTTTTAGTTATGCAAATGGCAATTACACAACCACCCCGGGTACAGGTGCTGCGCATAACTACATACAAAGCGGCCAGGGATTTTTTGTGCAACTAACCGGTGACGTGGCGATTAAGGAAAGCTCAAAAGCCGGTGTAAGTGAGCCTTTGGTTTTCCGGCCTGTTAATCTGCCTGATGCACAATTACGAACTAACCTATATGCTGTGGAGCCTAATAATAACGTTGATCTTTTGGATGGAATATTGACTGAGTTTTCAGATAGTTATAGCAATGCTGTAGATAAATCAGATGCTAAAAAGATGACTAACGTATCAGAGAATCTTTCAGTAAAAACAGACACCAATCTGCTTGTGATAGAAAGAAGGCATACCATCTCACAAAGTGATACTATCCATTTATATATGCTTAAGATGAAAGCAAAATCTTACCGCTTTGAAATACTTGGAGACCATTTTAACCAGCCAGGCTTAGTGGCATTTTTAGAAGATGATCACCTGAAATCAAGCACAGCGCTTAATATTAACGGAGCTAACGAATACAACTTTAATGTACTGGATGTACCTGCTTCGTATAATCCTTCACGGTTTAAGATTGTGTTTAAGCAGGCGGCCGCATTACCTGTTATATTTAATTTAGTTAAGGCTTATGAAATTGATAAAGACATAGCTGTTGAATGGACTGTTGAAAACGAATCTAATGCTTCTAAATATGCTGTTGAGAAATCTACAGATGGTATTCACTTTTTACAGGTAGCAACAGTTGATGCAAAAGGAACTAATAGCGGCATACAAAACTATAAATGGATAGATACTGATCCGTATGCAGGTAATAATTATTATCGAATTGTAAGCATTAACGACAGAGAAGCAAAAGAATATTCAAAAGCGGTAAAAGTGGTGATTCAAAGATTGAAATCTCAAATTACCGTTTATCCTAATCCTATAACGCATGGCATTATCAATCTTAAACTCATCAATGAGCCCGCCGGCAATTATGAATTAAGGTTATTCAATAAATTAGGCCAGGTCGTGAGTTTCAAACAATATATAAATGCCCGAAACAATGATTTTAGCACTGTGGAAATCAATATTAAAGCACTAGCGCACGGCGCTTACCAGTTAGAAATTACGAAGCCTGGTAAAATTAAAACGAATATTAAGTTGTTGTACTGATATATATCTTATAAATCGTTATTATGCTAAAAGCACTAATCATCTTCATTCTGTTTAAAATAGAACTTGTTAATAAGCACATAGCCTAAAATGGCACCTGACGTATTTAAAATTACATCATCAATATCCACCGAGCGATAAATTTTAAATTGCCTTATTACAAGCTGGGTTAGTTCTATTGATATGGAGCATGCCAGGGCAATTACAATTACCTTGCTTAAATAATGATACCTGTTAGATAGAATTGGCAAAAACATACCTAAGGGCATGAACAAAATAATATTTCCAAATAGGTTTTGAAAACTGTGCTCTATAAATTCAGTTTCGTGTTCTGGCTTTGTAGATAATATTTGCAGCAGATCTCTTACTGTATTTAAGATGGGAGTTACATTTATGCCATCTTCCTGTGGTGTTTTAAATCTTTCAAAGGGTAAAGGAAAAACAGTAAGGGATAATACAATCACGATATAAATATAAAAGGTAAAAAAGATCAGTTGCGCCGGGAAAGAAATTGTTATCCCTTGCCTTCTTTTAGTTCTAATTAATATTTTCCAAATAATTATCCAGGCAAGCATTGCTGTAATCGCAGTAATCAATACAGGCAATAAAAATCTTTCCATAAGTTCATTCTTGCAATTGGCTAATAGCAACTAATCAGTTATTTGCCAAGATCAATTTAATTACTATAAACGCTGATGAATATACTTGTATTACGGTTATACAAAGTGCAAATGTAGCAGAGAATAGCAATTACAGTTTGCGGTAATTTTAAAGAAGACATGTGTGAGGTTTATAGTCTTTAAACACAAAAGCATTGTCTTCATTACTTTCTTACTTCATTAAAAAACCGTCTGTTAGGGCAGACGGTTTTCATTAGTAAGAGATTTCTGTGAAGTTACAGGGCACGGAAACGGAAATCTTTATACTATTTTACTAATGACCGATCCATTAATAAAATTATGTTTTACGGGGGAAATTTAAACTGGTGGAAGTTTATCTAAGAATACCGGATTCAAAGAAATTAGAGATCATTGGTAATTATATCTAAAGATATAAAATTATATTTACAATGCTACAATGATTGATTAAGATTTTGCTGCAGTAATCAGTAAATTATAGTATAGACTAAACCGGATAACTTAATTAACAACGTCTATTTACTCAAAATCAAAACGTTTAAATTCTGATCCAAGAGCTTCTTCCTTAACTCTTTCCAAAAAATTGTGGAAACTATTGCAACAAGTCTTGATGATTATCCTTCTAAAATTAACCCGTGTGGTTGTATGTTTACCGTGAACAGGGCATCTTTGATTCTCGATGTGTTCGCAAACTTTATTCAGGCTGCTCTTTATTTTTCCCATTAATTAAAATTTAAATAATGATAATTGTTTTATTTTTTGCAAAATCGTTGGTAAGCATCTAAAACAACAGCAGTTTGCTCTATACTGCAAAAATTATTCCTTTATTTACAAATAATGTGTTTTTTATACGCAAACGTTAGCAGAGTGCTGCACATGAAGCTTTAATAATTGACACTCAATATTCTATAACTTTGTAATAGCTTAAAAAATAAAACTTTGTTGGTTTAGATCTTAGTACATTATATAATGATGTAAGGGACTTGCCGGCTATTATTACATTAACACTACCTATTAAACAATATATGCGCTATGTTCTTTCAATAAAGAAGAGACCTGTTTTAATACTGGTGTTAGCCATTTGTAGTGTGTCAAATTGCTTTGCTCAGCAAAGAGTTGCAAAGGGTTTTATCAAGGCCGGAAACTTCCAGGTTTATTATGAACGGGCAGGTAAAGGAGAATCCATAATGTTACTGCACGCAGGATTGCAGGATCATACCATGTGGAAGAAACAGGTAGAATCTTTATCAGTACAATATGATGTGATAACTCCTGATCTTCCGTATCATGGAAAGACTATAGGCGCTGATACAAGTTTGTTAGTGGAGGAACTGCTTACAATTTTGTTAGATAGCTTGCATATAAACAAAGTTTCCATCGCTGGCCTTTCTATGGGCGCAAATGTGGCCCAAGACTTTATAATAGCGCACCCTGAGAAAGTAAATAAGGCTTTTTTAATTTCAGCAGGTATCAATGGCTATGATAAAAAGTTTGCTATTGATTCCGTAAGCATGGATTGGTATCGTCATTTTTCACAGGCGTTGCAGCAGAAAGACACCATAGCAGCAGCCAAAGAATTTACTAAAGCGTGGGCAGAAGGCATCTATCGCAAAGGTGACAGCTTGCAAGCACCGGTATCCAAATACGTTTATAATACAACACTGTCCAATTTGCGGCTTCATAAAATGGAAGGCTGGCCTTTGTTACAAAGTCATCCACCAGCAATTGACCGACTTTCTTCTATAAGCGTTCCTGTTCTTATTATTAATGGAAATAAGGATCTACCCTACATAATAACTGCTTGTAAATACCTGGAAAAACACATACCAGGATCTCATAGAATAGTATTTAAAGATGTAGCGCATATGCTAAATATTGAGAAGCCATTGGAGTTAAACAGGTTAATTATAAACTTTTTGAGAAAGTAAAAATTAACTTGCCATACCTGTAAATACGCTGATTAATCTATCCCATTTGTACAGCTCGATTGATGCCATAAAATCACCGCTGTTATCTTTTTACTATTTGTAAATTCTCTTTCAAACGGGCCAATATTTCCGCGGTTTTGCCAGATGCTTTTTCCGGGTCGATTTCTGTTTCGTTGTTATTAATTTTTATCGTATACCCAATGCCATCTCTTACTTTGGATAATTTGTGCTTACCTAATAATTCAATTTGTTTTAGCATATCCTCACATTCTTCTGTGGTCCAATCTACTTCTGTAACGGCAGCTTTTGTTACAGGCAAAAGGCCGCCACTTTGCACAAGTTTTATCTTCATACTTTATACTTTAACTGTTTTCCAAGCATTCGTCACTGCTTTTTCTTCATTACTGCCCTTACCGTAAAGTTTAGTTGCATGCTGAATGGTTATGTTTCTGAAATCAACGAATGTTGCATTGCTTTTAAAAGCTTTGTCAGTCATCGCATCGTACCAGATCTTGCCAGTCTTTTCCCAGGCAAATCCTCCAATATCAAAAGCGGCAACATAAAAAGCAAAATTAGTTATGCCTGAATTGCTATGAACGCCACCCCAATCGCCTTGTTGGGTGTTAGGCGAATCTACATAGTTGTCCATAGTGGCCGGTTGTGGATCAGTACCCAGATCAGGATGATTTACATAAGCAGTGCCCGGGGCTTTCATGCTTCGTAAGGCGTATTTGCTTCCGATAAGCACCTTTTCTCCTATCAACCAGTTTGATTTTTTTACATCAAGGTTTAACATGCGTTGTTTAACCATTATACCAAACACATCTGATAAAGATTCATTTAAAGCACCACTTTGACTTTGATATTCAAGGTTTGATTCATATTGTGTAACCCCATGTGTAAGCTCGTGTCCAATAATGTCAGGGTCTTCTGTAAAATCTCCGAAAATTGTTTTGTCCCCATCACCATATACCATTTCACTTCCATCCCACATTGCGTTATCATACTTAGCAGAGTAGTGGATATAATGCTTTAATAAAAGGCCAAGATTATCCACAGAATTGCGGCCAAATATAGAGTTATAAAAATCCCATGTTGCTCCACCAGCGGCGACTATATTTTTAGCATCCTTATCAAGAGGCTTTACGGTTTTTCCGTTATCCCACACTAATTGTGCGGCAGATGTATCTGTCCCGTGCTTCATATCGTACACCTGCATGTTAAGCTTTGCTGTTTTAGTTTGGCGCCTTGCAGGATGAAGAAGCGCAGATTGATTTTCGTTCAATCCCCTAATAAACTCTCTTTTTGCACGCAGCTTAACAGTTTCTGAAAGATTCTTAATGGCCTGTTGTGCAATCTTTTTGTTACTGCTTTCAGCTAGTTTTTCACTTATATATGGTGGTATAATGCAATGCAAAGAATTGAAGTGGTCATGACGGTTACACATAATTTTCTTTTAATAGTATAATGCTTTTGACTTTGATAAAAAATAAATTATGATCGATTGAATAATATCTTAAAACAAAAGTATTTCAACGTATCAGGGCTACTATGCCATACAGCCTTTTAAGTCCGTTATTCAAATTAATAACATAGGCATACACGCCGGAAGATTGTGGCGAACCTTTAAAAGTTCCATCCCATTGCTTCGTATTGCCTTTATTGAAAAATACCAGTTGACCATACCGGTCGTATACACTCACTTCTGATAACGGAAATGCTGATAAAGCAGGAACATTCCAGCGGTCATTTAAGCCATCATTATTGGGCGTAAATGCACGGGGAACATAAATCTCTTTAAAATATTTTACAACTACTTTGTCAGTAGCGGTTCCGCAACCATCGTTTGATACTACATGTAAAGTGTAACTTGTGTCAAACGGGGGAGACACCTGCGGAGATATAACAGTATCTGAGGAAATATAGATACCAG
>CAXSEB010000132.1:0-6654 GCA_964235805.1 uncultured Chitinophagaceae bacterium
GCGAAAGCAAAAATGATATCAATTCCTCTGAATACTTGCATAAAATATGTAAAGTAGAATACTCGCCAGCGCCTTATTTTAACCTTGAAGAAGAATTTAATATACAGCAAACCGTACTTAAATTAATTACAAATAAAATAATTCAATCTGCTCATGATGTTAGTGAAGGCGGATTGTTTGTAACACTTGCGGAAAGCGCCTTCAATAAAAATCTTGGCTTCAGTGTCTTTCATCAAAACAACTCGATAAGAAAGGATGCTTTCTGGTTTGGTGAAGCGCAAAGCCGCGTTGTTGTAACAGTTCGAAAAGATAAGGTCACTGAATTAGAAAACAGGTTAGATAACATCCCTTACGAAAAACTTGGCACTGTAACCGAAAGAGAAGTAATCGTTGATAATGAAAGCTGGGGTGATATAAAATCCTGGAAAGAAAAATATGATACCGCTATAGAAAAATACTTAAAAGACTATTTGCCTGAGTAAGATGCTTCCGCTTACTTATAGAACTACTATTTAGATATTATTTATCTGCCTTGTCCTTAACAATAACGGGCGGTGTAAATTTAACTACTTCTTTTGCGGGCTCTGCATCTTTTACAATCACTGGCGGTGTAAACTTTACTTTTTCTTTTTTAACTACTTCTTCGTTTTTTACGATAACCGGACGAGAGAATTTTACTTTTTCTTTTTTTGCAGCCGATTTATCTTTTTTAATCACCGGCGGTGTAAATTTTACATCACTATTTGTTTTTGACTGAGCATTGCAGAATGATAACACACTCATAGATAGCAACACAAAAAATATTTTCTTCATAATAGTATTTTAATTTAAGATGCGGTCTTTTGTCGATTCCATAAATAAATGCTAAAAAAAACTACATTTTAGAATTTGTCTCTCTGTTTGCTATTGTACTGTAATGTCACAATTGACTTGCACAAAATCTAGCATTCGATTTAATAAAAGTTGCACTAATTTTCATACCTATTATAACTTACTTATGCAATATTTTAAAAGAGGATTAAAGCTAATGATTATCTTGTTCATGCTGCAGGCATTTGCTGTAAACGCATTCTCGCAATACAAAGAATATAAAATAAGTGTAAAAAACGATACAATAAACGCCATAGATCAACATAATCTAAAGCAGGGAAAATGGGTAATTTCTGTTCCCGAATTAAGGGGTGAGCCAGGTTACGAGGAAGAAGGAACTTTTGTAAATGGCAAAAAAGAAGGCTTATGGCGGAGATATAATTTAACCAGTGATTTGCTTGCGATTGAAAATTATCGTTATGGCGGCAAGGATGGTCCGCAGCAATATTTTACAAAACTTGGTGACCTTGTAAGAGAAGAAAAATGGCGTGCTTACAACCCTGATGCGCCTTATGATACTATTCCGGTTTATGGAACCGGAAGTAATGAAATTATCAGTTACAAAATTGTAAAAGCCGAACAATATAGCGTACGTGATGGAGAATGGAAATTTTATGATCCTGCAACTGGCAGAATAATGAAAACAGAAACTTACGACAGAGGCCACCTGCAAACGCCAGCCACAACCACTGCATTAGCTGATGAAAAACCAAAAGCAAAAGTAAAACCTAAAGAGGTATTAGAGTTTGAGAAGAAAAACAGCGGAAGAAAAAAAGTAAAGCTCCGGGAAGGTCAAACTGGTTTATAATATTTGCAATGCCAGCAATCTGAATTACGCTTCGCTTTCTTCTATCTCGTCTTTAAGCTGTTGTGAAATTGTCACAATTACCTTATCTATTCTATGGCCGTCCATATCTACAATTTCAAAGCTAAACCCACGCCAGTCGAAAGTTTCGCCGGTTGTTGGTATATGTTTCAATTCATGTAAAATAAACCCGGCAAGTGTATCAAACTCCTGTTCGCCATCATTCATCCATTCCGTTTTTTCAAACCTGGTTAAAAAATCATAAAACTGGATCTGGGCATCTACAATATAACTTCCATCTGATCTTTCTACAATCGAATAATCATCGTCCTCATCTTCAGGCATCTCTCCTACTATTGCTTTCAAAATATCATTTATAGTAATCATGCCATGCATAGTTCCGTATTCATCTACAATAAAGGCGTAATGGATTTTTGTTTGCTTAAATTTTTCCAGCACCTGGTAGGCTGTGTTGTTTTCAGGAACAAATAACGCTTTCTTTACATGATCACTTAAAGGCGCATCAGGCTGCAGGTACATATCTTTAATGTAAACAACGCCTTTTATTGTATCAATATCTCCATCGCAAAGCGGGTACACTGAATGCAGGTATTGCTTAATTTTTTCTTTGATAGATTCCCTGCTTTCATTTACATCAAACCAAACAATGTCTGTTCTGTGCGTCATTAAAGATGTTATATTTCTATCTCCAAGGTGAAAAACTCTTTCGATAATTTCTTTCTCTTCCTCTTCTATTGCGTCACCGCTCACCAGCGGGGTGTACGGGAGCCCCGACGAGGCCACCATGCTCACTGCCCTCGGAAACCATCGCCTTTATTTCTTCTTCAGTCACTTTATTATCATCGGCTTGCTTAATATTGAAAACTTTAAAAATGAGATTAGTAACTTTTGTAAGCAACCATACAATCGGGTGTGTAAGCCTGCTGAGAAAGTACATCGGCTTTGCAGTTCCTCTTGCAATTTTTTCAGCCTTTATCATTGCAATTCTTTTCGGCAGCAATTCCCCAAAAATGATGGAAAGAAAAGTAACCAACATTACAATTATTACGGTAGCAATAGTTGTTGCATAAGGTTTGAGAAAAGCAATTTGTTCAATACCTGGTGTGAGATATTTATTGAAGCGTTCGGCACTGTAAACACCTTCCAAAATCGCTATAACGGTAATAAAAATCTGTGCTGTGGATAAAAAAACTTCAGGATGCTCCTGTAATTTAAGAGCAGTTTTTGCATTTTGATCACCTTTTGCAGCGCTGATATCCAGCCGTGATTTCTTTGCAGAAATAAGTGCAATCTCACACATTACAACCAAACCGTTTATTATTATCAACGACAGTAAAAATAAAATCCCAATCATACTTAACTACTTTAATTCAGATGCTGCAAGCCAATTTCTTTATTAAAAAATGTTGCAGGCAAATATCCTATTAATAATCCTGCCAAAGCTCCACCGATTACATCTGCAGGAAAATGAATACCAACATACACCTGTGTATAAGAGATGATGAATGCCCACAAAAACAATAGCGCCCATCCTTTACTTACCGGTTTTTTAAAAGTTGTAAATATATACATTGCTGCAGCAAAGTGATTTGTGGCATGTGATGAAGTAAAAGAAGAATTGCCCGGACAATAATTTGTTAGCAAGCGAATATGTTGCATCAACAGCGGATCCTGGCAAGGCCTTAAACGCAATACTGTTCCCTTTATTAAAGTGCTACTTATATAATCACTTAGTATGGCGGTTAAAATAAAACACAGGCACCAATACCATCCGCTTCTTTTAAAATTCAAGGGTACAAAAATGGCTAGAAAAAGGTAAAACGGAATCCATAAATATGACTGCCGCAAAAACGGTAATACTGTATCCAAAAAAGGATTGTGCCATTCTCCATTTACCTTGGAAAAGATCAGATAGTCAAGGCTTTTTATCTTACCCAATACACTCATTTATCCACTCGCTTTGCAATTAACAGCAAAAATAAACATTGACTGTTATTCAAGCTTATTTATATTACAATTCCTGATAAAATCGAGCACACGTTATACCCTGATCTTCTCAGCTATCATAATAAGGCGCGGAGAATTTTTTAAATCATAACTGTTGAACAGATAATCGCCATAAACCTCCTGTATTTGCAATCCCTGGTAAGCAAACATATCGGTAAAATCTCCCAGGTTAAATTTATTCACCTTTTCTACATATTCTAAAGGCTCATCAAGTTCTTCATCTTCTACTACTATTTTTTTATAGAAGTGTGTTTCGTCAAACCACTTTGTAATATGATAATTTACGTCGTCAACCTGCTTATTTGATTTATGTACAAGATGATCTTCGGCGTAATGCACATTCAAATAATCCATCACCAAACGTCCGTGAGGCTTCAGCGCCTGTGCAATAGTTCTTATGCTGTTATCATGCTCTCTTCGTGTTTTAAAATAACCAAAGCTTGTAAAGAAGTTAAACGCAAAATCAAAATAATTTATCCAGAATGGCAACCGCATATCATGAAGAAAAAACTGGAGATTATCAGTTTCATGATTTTTAGCTTCCATGATACTATCCTCTGCAATGTCTATTCCCGTTACATCAAAGTCTTTGGAAGCCAGTTGTATGGAATGCCGTCCTTTGCCACAGGCTACATCCAGCATACGGCTACCACTTTGTGGCTTTAAATGATCTATCAGTTTATCAATAAAAAGCGCAGCTTCAGCTTCGTCTCTTTTAAAGTATAGCTTATAATAATATGGCGAATTGAACCACTCCTTAAACCAGCTTTTTGCCAACATTCTTGTCCTTAATTTTTGCAAATTTAAACGTGAATATAATCTCTTTTGCTATCAACGGAATTCAAAAAAAAACTATGCAGTTATCTTAATTAATAAAGATCGTAGTTATTAAATTACCGGCTGCTTACCTGTTTAAACAAAAAGCAATCGCTCTTAAATCCAAAATTACCATCTCCTTTTTATTTACATTTGCTCTCCTAAATCGTTAGAAAATTGGCATTAATAAAAAGCATTTCAGGAATAAGAGGAACTGTTGGAGGAACGCCTGGAACAAACCTTACACCGCTTGATATAGTTAAGTTTACTGCTGCCTTTGGAAGCCGGCTGTCGCAAAACAATAATAATAAAAAAATAATTATAGGTCGTGATGGACGGATTAGCGGCGAAATAGTCAGCAATCTTGCTGCGAATACTTTAGTTGCATTAGGATTTGAAGTTATTGACCTCGGTTTAACCACCACACCAACTGTTGAGATAGCCGTTATAAATGAAAATGCGGCTGGCGGAATAATTTTAACTGCTAGCCATAACCCGAAGGAATGGAACGCACTGAAACTGTTAAACGATAAAGGCGAATTTATTGATGCGAAAGAAGGTGAAGCTGTGTTAGACCTGGCACATAACGAAAATTATAACTTTGCACAGGTTGATAAATTAGGTTCTTACAAAAAAGATAACACTTACCTGCACAAGCACATCCAGGCTATTTTAGATTATGAGCTGGTTGATGTTGCTGCCATAAAAAAAAGTAAGTTCAAAATTGTTGCAGATGTTATTAACAGCAGCGGCGCACTTTATATTCCTGCTTTGTTAAGAGCTTTGGGCGTAAAGGAAACTATTCTTCTTAATGAAGAAATAAACGGGAATTTCTCTCACAATCCTGAACCACTACCTGAGCATTTAACCGGCCTTAGCAGCGCCGTTAAAAAGAATAATGCTCACCTCGGAATTGCCGTAGACCCTGATGTGGACAGGCTTTGCTTTGTTTGCGAAGATGGAAGCATGTTTGGTGAAGAATATACTTTGGTAGCAATTGCTGATTATGTTTTAGGCCAGAAGAAAGGGAATTCAGTTAGTAATATGTCGTCTACAAAGGCCTTAAAAGATGTAACAAAAAAACATGGCGGCGAATACTATCCTTCAGCGGTTGGCGAGGTAAATGTGGTTACAAAAATGAAGGAAGTTAATGCTGTTATTGGCGGTGAAGGTAATGGTGGAATTATAGTGCCGGATTTTCATTATGGCAGGGATGCTTTAATTGGCATTGGTCTTTTCTTAACTCATCTAGCTCATTCTCTAAAAAGCATTAAACAATTAAGAGGTACTTATCCCGATTATTTTATCTCGAAAAATAAAATCGCCTTAGAAAATAATATCAATGTAAAAGAGATCTTTAAAAAGATAAAAGAAAAATATAAGAATAATCCTATCAATACTGACGACGGATTAAAAATTGAATTTGATAACGACTGGGTACATTTAAGAACCAGTAATACGGAACATATAATTAGGATCTATTCTGAAAGTAACTTTGAAACGACTGCACAAAATATAGCCCGCAGGCTAATGAAGGATATCAGTGAAGTTATGTAGAAAACAAACCTGCAACCCTTAGCTAAAGGGGTTTTAGCAAATGATTATTTAACGGCGATGAAAGAAAACATATCTTCTGATATTGTTGATACAAAAGCCCCTTTAGGGATTGGAGTTTCGCATAAAATCTATTTAGATAATGCTGCCACAACTTCGCTTGACCCTGAAGTGCTGGAAGCTATGATGCCATACCTGACTAATAAGTTTGGAAACCCTTCTTCAATTTATTCCTATGGCAGGGAAACCAGAACAGCGATTGAAAGTGCGAGAAAATCGGTTGCCAAACTTCTCAAAGCAAATCCTTCAGAAATATTTTTTACAAGTGGCGGAACAGAAAGCAGCAACACTGCCATAGCAGCCTCTGTAAATGATCTTGGTTGCAAACATATAATTACATCACCTATCGAACATCATGCAACCTTGCATACGGTTGAAGAACTAAAGAATACGGGGAAAGCAACAGTAAGTTTTGTAAAGCTTACGCCCGACGCACATATAGATATTAATGATTTGCAAAAGCTTTTAGAATCAAGTGAACAAAAATGCTTGGTAACTTTAATGCATGCCAATAATGAAAT
>CAXSEB010000133.1:0-6261 GCA_964235805.1 uncultured Chitinophagaceae bacterium
TAAATGGAACACTGTATATTCTAATAGTGCAAGAGATACTTTCGGCGCTTATTTCAAAAATCCTGAGTTGGCTTTGTACATGGACAATTCGCAGTTTGGTGGCGCAGTGCCGGCATTGAATGGGTTACGCATTCAAAGTCGTTCCCTGGGTGTTTTTGATTTTAGAAATGGGAAAAAAGGACTTTACGGTTTAAAAGGAACAAGTGCCGTTTCAGGTACCGCTCTTGCTGATGCTGCATTTGGTAATTATCTTTTACCAGACAGTATGAGCCCCAGGGCAGTTGATTTATTACCAATTTTTAATACCGGTGTTCCTAATTTAAGGCCGTATCAACTGGCAACAGGTAAAGGCGGAGATCCACTTGCAGCCGGCAAACCTTTTATAAATAATTTTTTGCCAACATTCGGTGACATGCTCAGGCTAAACATGGCCGTTCCGGTAACATCAAGAACTGATACTAACTTTAGTTCATTAGGTCTTGTTAAGGCAGCGGTCTTAGGTCTTACAAATTCCAATTATAATGGGTCTGCTGCGTTACAATTTATTCCTAACATGGATGGCTTTCCAAACGGACGAAGACTGGAAGATGACGTCACTACTATCGAACTCCAGGCAGTAAGCGGAGTAGTGCTAGCAGCAATTGGATTATGGTATGATGATTATACTCCAAATTCAAGCCCTTCTCCTGTAACTCAAAATCTTTTAAACGTTTTAAGCTTTACAGCAGGGCCTACTAAAAACGACACCACCTTTAAGCCGAACTTCCCTTATGTGCAAATTCCATGGAGAGGTTTCGATTATTCTATTAAACCAAGGTTCTAACAAATCAAATAAAAAGTTTTATGAAAAAAATTTTAAACCTGTTTACAGCCATTTTGGTTTGTTCAGTACTTAATCAAACTACTTTATTCGCTTCATCTCACAGAGAAGCTCCGCTGATTGCATATGATCCATTAGCAGATAATACTGATGTATATGCTTTCAGAAGCCCATGTGATACAAATAAAGTTGTGCTTATCGCTAATTTTATTCCTTTTGAATTGCCTCAGGGAGGGCCAAATTATTACACCTTTGGTTCCAACATACAGTACGAAATTCACGTTGATAATAATATAGCCACAACAGGAGATGATATTGTTTACCGTTTTACATTTCAGCAGGTAAATGAAGATCCTACAACTTTTTTTAATATACGGCTTGGCAAACAAAACTTAAAGACTACCTACACTCTTCAAAAAAGCACTAACGGGGGTTCAAGTTTTACTACTGTAATTACAAACGGAATTGTGCCACCAAATAATATAGGCCCAAGGTCAATTGAAAATACTGTTGTTGGGCTGGGTACTCCATATGATTCATTAATGGCAAGAGCAGTTACTACACTTAGTACCGGGGAAAAAGTATTTGCAGGCCCCGTTGATGACCCGTTTTTTGTTGATTTAGGTGGTGCTTTTGACGTTGGCAATTTCAGGACCCAGGGAAGAGATGGCCTTGCAAAATTTAATGTTCACTCACTTGTAATTGAAGTGCCTATCTCTGTTTTACAGAAGACAGGTAAAACTACAGCACAAGCAACAAGTATTTTGGATCCCGAATTTGTTATAGGTGTATATGCAACGGCTAAACGCCAAAAAATAACAACATTTGATTCCACAGGTGGAAACCCTGTTTCAACTGGAAGTTGGATACAAGTTTCAAGGCTGGGAATGCCGCTGACAAATGAAGTTATAATCCCGATTGGCGACAAGGATAAATGGAATGTTACCAGTGTAAATAATGAAGCCGCTTTCCAAAAATATTTTACAAATCCTGAGTTAGCTCTTTACATGGATGATTCAAAGTTTGGGCCGGCAGTTCCTGGCTTGTCTGCATTACGCATTCAAACAAATTCATTAGGCGAATTTGATTTCAGGAATGGTCAACCTGGATTGTTCTCGTTAAAAGGAAGTAATGCTGTTGCAGGTACAGCATTAGATGATGCCAACTTTGGCAATCTTTTACTTCAAAATGATTCTACTCCGCGTTCGGTAGATTTATTGCCTATATTTTACACCGGGGTTCCCAACCTGAGACCTTATCAATTGGCTACAGGTAAAGGTGGTGATCCTTTGGCAGCCGGAAAGCCATTTATAAATAATTTTTTACCAACCCTCGGCGACATGTTAAGGCTTAATATGGCAGTACCGGTAACACCGAGAAATGATCCTAATTTCAGCTCATTGGGTTTGGTAAAAGCTGCAGTACTTGGCTTGACAGATGCAACATATAACGCCAATACAAATTTGCAGTTCATTCCTAATATGGATGGTTTTCCAAATGGAAGAAGGCTTGAAGATGATGTTACAACTATAGAACTTCAGGCAGTAAGCGGCGTCGTTTTAGCAGCAATAGGCTTATGGTATGATGATTATCCCGGTACAGGAAGCCCTGTAACAACTCAGTTAACAAATGTTCTGGGATTTAATGCAGGCGTAACTCATAATGATACAACTTTTAAAGATTGTTTCCCTTATGTACAAACTCCCTGGAGAGGATTCAGAGGTGCTGAATATGCCGGCCCTGTGGCATTTGATCCATTGCCGGTTACTTTTATAAGTTTTACAGCTAATAAATTGGATAGTAAAGTGACACTTAATTGGCAGGTTTCAAATGAGATAAATAATGACCACTATGATGTTGAAAAAAGCTTAGGCGAAGGCGTATGGCGGTTAATAGGAAGCGTTAAAGCACAGGGTGGAAGTGTAAATAATTATCAGTTAATAGATTCGGATCCATCACTTGTAAAATCAAACTTTTACCGCATTAAGCAGGTAGATAAAGATGGTCGATCAAGTTATTCACTGATTCGCCTGATTAAGTTTACTTCAAAAAGCATTTTGACGATAACACCAAATCCGGCTACTAACTTTATCAATGTATATTCAAGTGAGAATACTTTTAATATACACATTTATGATGTTAGTGGTAAGAAGCTACTATCACAAAAAATAATTAACGGGTCTGCTCAGGTTAATATATCGAGTTTCTCAAAAGGTATATATACACTTGTTGCAGAGAACAAAGGTGTAACCATAGAAACTAAAAAGATAATTAAGCAGTAGGAGATATGTGTTATTAATGGTCTTATAATTACAACATACCTGGTACTTAAAGCCGGGTATGTTTGTTTTATTAACTTTACATTACTGGATGAGTTAATGATAATTTCATCATAAACCCTGGGTAATAATATGAAAAAAAAGTACGTCTATATACTATTACTGATTGTATTTATCACTGCTGTGGTAGCAATAATCATTAATTATAACAATAAGCAAGAGCAAAATGAAAACGTTAACTATGGCTTGATGGAGCGTAAAGGTGAAGCAGCGAAATCAGAGGAATGGAAAGTTGTTCAACAACGTTCAAAGGCATTACTGGCGGCCATAAAGGCTGATCCGACGGATACAAAATCTTGTTTAAAGTTAGCCGCTTTATATATTGAAGAGGCAAGAGTAACAGGTAATTATATGTATTATGATAAGGCTGCAATGAGATACATTAATACCGTTTTAAAATCAGAACCTGACAATTTTTTTGCATTAGTCTTTAAATCACTAATTTATTTATCGCAGCACCATTTTGCTGAAGGATTAACTACTGCTAAACAGGCACAGGCAATCAATCCATCTAACGCATATGTTTATGGATTGTTGGTAGATGGTAATGTTGAAATGGGCAATTATGATTCTGCAGTTGTGAATGCTGATAAGATGAATTCGATCCGGCCAGATTTAACATCCTACGCAAGGGTATCTTATTTAAGAGAGATTTTCGGCGATTATCCCGGCGCAATAAAGGCCATGAAAATGGCAGTTGAAACAGGTGGTGCCGGAGATGAACATACTGAATGGACCAGGACACAACTAGCAAATTTGTTCGAAAAAACCGGAGACTTTAAAACTGCAGATTCTCTCTATAGATTTTCATTAAGTCTCAGACCTGATTATCCATATGCTTTAGCAGGACTTGCCCGCATTGCTTTAGTAAACAACGATTATAAGAATGCTGTCTCTTATTATGAGAAAGCAGATTCAATAGTAAATGATAATACTTTAAAAGAAGATCTTGCTGATGCCTATCGTGTTGCAGGCCAGCCAAAAAAAGCTGATGAAATTACAAAAAAAGTTATTGCAGAGCTAACCAAGGATTCACAGGCAGGCAATAAAGATGCAAGCATAGGCCATTATGCCGACAAGGAACTTGCTTATGCCTACCTTAAAGTGAATGATAATGACAAAGCGCTGGAGCACGCTATGCTTGAATATAATCGCCGTCCTGAAAACATTGACGTGAACGAAACAGTAGCCTGGGTTTTGTATAATCAAGGTGAATACACAAAGGCCTTACCCTATATGAAAGCAGCTTTGAGAACGCATTCTAAAAATCCAATTTTACTTACCCGTGCCAGTCTGATCTTTTATAAAACCGGTGACAAGCAACTGGCCAAATCAACACTTCAGGAGGCCTCTTCTGCAAATGCCTATATCGATAATGCGTTAAAAAAGGAAACACAAAATGTGATGCAAAATCTATGATATAGTTCCAGCTGTGCAATAGTGCCGCATCTTCTGATTTTAGAACCGCATGATTGACAATCAAAAATTGATTTGTGCTAATATCTTCAACACGCATAACAATAGTTTATCCGCCATCGATGCTGGTTTTTCCTGAAATTGGCATCTAATAAAATAAGTTTTTGTAGCTGCGCTTAATTGTAACCTTAATTGCTTTTATTCGTCTTATAGGTAAATGTTCAGGTGAAAAAAATAATAGTTCTTTTCTTTTTTGTTTGGTTTTCCAAGTCATTGCAAGCCCAAGCTTACAAAACATCTAACCCAGAAAGTATAAAAATCATAACAACAGATGTTGATAATTTCTGGTACACTTATCATAAATTATCTGAAGCTAAAACGTTGGGGGATACTATTCAGACTATTCAAAAATATTATCTGGGTAAAGCATCCGATGGTTTACAGGAATATCTTAAGGCCTCCAATTCTACTGCCGTTGACTTCAATAATGCAATTAATGATCATAAGAATTATCTATTGTCAATTCGCCCCACAACAACTTCTATCCAAAACTATAAATCGAAAATAGTAGATGCCGCCAAAAAACTAAAGTACATGTGCCCCTCAGCATCTTTCCCGCAAATTTATTTTGTAATCGGAAAGTTTGAAGTTGGCGGTACGCAGTTTCCTGATTTACTTTATATAGGCGCAGAACTTATGTGTGCATCTTCAACTTCTCCATTGCAGGAAATTAAAAAAGATTTAAGACCAATGGTATCTAATATCAATAACATAGCTACTGTATGTATTCATGAGGTAATACATTATCAACAAAAGTATCAGGATGCAAAGAACATATTTGACGGAGCCTTGATAGAAGGAGGTGCGGATTTTATTACAAAACAAATAACCGGAAATACGACCGCACAATCATGTTTTGAATATGGATATAAACACGAAAAACAACTATGGACAGACTTTAAAAAACAGGATACCAGTCATAATTTTGTAAAATGGTTTGTAAACATTCCGGATACTTTAAACCATAGGCCGGGAATGTTAGGGTACTTTATAGGTTATAGAATCTGTGAGCAATATTATCGCAACTCAACTAACAAAGCTGCTGCTTTACGCGAAATTATTGAATTGAAAAGCCCTAAAAGAATTTACAATAAAAGCAATTATGTGGGGAAGGACTCAGACTCTTAGCAACTTTTCCCCGGTTAAATTTAATTACAAGATAAATAATCGAAAGCCATTAAGCGTGACTTTAAGTTACCAACCAGGAACTATCAGGAAATACATTATACAATAAAGCAGGTACACTGATTTTGGAGTGTTTTGATATTATGTAAATGCAACGCACATCTCGTAGAAATTCCCGCAACAAACGTTACGGGATTGGTTTTATCTTATATTTTTATATCTATTTTGCCAGTACCATAACCCTTGAGAATTGTGCAGTTCCGTCTTCAAATATTACTTTTATCAGGCAAAGTCCACCAACCTTTCCGGTGTCATTAAAGGGAACAATTTGGTTGCCTCTGCTTACGGCCACTGCTCGCTTTTCCACCACTTTTCCGGCCACATCCAGCACCATTGTATTGGCCTTGCCACCTTGCACATTATGCAATTGTAATGCAAACCGGCCGTTGCTTGGGTTAGGATAAGTCCAGAGTGCTATAGCGTTTTCTTCAAATAACACTG
>CAXSEB010000133.1:6271-6640 GCA_964235805.1 uncultured Chitinophagaceae bacterium
CGATCGCCGCCGCCGCGATCGAGGTCGGGACGCCGCAGATTCGGAATCAGGGCACGGTGGGCGGGAACCTCAATCAGCGGCCGCGCTGCTGGTACTACCGCAACGCCCTAACTTATCGCCGTGCGCCTGGTGATTAGGGTTGTTGCCTTGTACCTCCGTAGCTATACACTATCTCACATATCAACAGAGCGTGCATATTTGATCTTATAATAAAAAGTGTTTTCACAAGCTCTCGTTAGTGGTCATTGTATTGCGCCACCATCCCTTACAAAATTTCCGACATTATACTCTAAAAAATAATCAAGAAGTTTTGCGTAGTTAAATAGCTACGCATATATTTGTAGTCAAATAGCTACACAATGAATTTAA
>CAXSEB010000134.1:0-6634 GCA_964235805.1 uncultured Chitinophagaceae bacterium
GTAGCGGCCTTGTTTTACTTTCCATTGCTGGCTTTTGCAATAATGATTGCGTTTGCATTAACAATAACCCGTCCATTTAACATCACTGAATGGGTTATTGCATTAATAGGTATTTTGGCGCCATTTTATTACCTGGCAGTATGGTTGTATTTGTCTGACAATATAAAATACTACAAACTCCCCGTTCTCTCGTTTAGCCTTCCTAACATATTGAATTGGTGGTTGTCCGCAGGATTAATTCTTATTATAACAGGCTTTTTTGCAGGCGCATATTT
The DNA here is from genome assembly GCA_964235805.1 of uncultured Chitinophagaceae bacterium. Classification (GTDB taxonomy): domain Bacteria; phylum Bacteroidota; class Bacteroidia; order Chitinophagales; family Chitinophagaceae; genus Ginsengibacter. The sequence goes on from CAXSEB010000134.1 coordinate 276, forward strand.
TGTACAGGCAAATGTTAGAAAGCAGGTTGTGCAGATCAGAAACAGATGGAGCCTGATGTGGTTACTCTTATTATTGAGCGTTCTTATCCCTTTTGTAAGTGATACGCACTCATTCAAATACTGGATATTAAGTGCCGTGCCCTTGTCGGCATTTATTGCATGTGCCTTTTTTTATCCTTCAAAAAGATGGTTTACACTACTGCTTCATTGGTTAATGGTTTGCTTAGTAATCATTGTAAGCTATTATAATAAATAAAAAACCGGTGATGTACTTTTGTATATCATTCAAATATAAATTATGAAGTTCGGCGTAGTTGTTTTTCCCGGGTCTAATTGCGATAAAGATATTATTACTGCCTTGCGTGATGAGATGCAACAGGAAGTGATTGAGCTCTGGCATAAAGACGGTGATCTTTCTTGTTTTGAAAAAAGGGATTGTATAATATTACCTGGCGGCTTTAGCTTCGGGGATTATTTAAGATGCGGTGCCATAGCAAAGTTTAGCCCAATGATGCAAAGTGTGATTGAGTTTGCAAATACAGGCGGAAAAGTTTTGGGAATTTGCAATGGCTTCCAGATATTATGTGAATGTGGGTTGTTGCCTGGCGTGTTACTGCGAAATGCAAATATGCAATTTGTATGCAAAAACGTATTTATAACCAATCAGAATGATTCTCAAAAACAAGTTTTTAAAATACCTGTTGCGCATGGCGAAGGAAGATATTATGCCAATGATGAAACATTGAATAATATTACCGTAAACAACCAGATATTGTACAAGTATTGTGATGAAAATGGTAACACAGGCAATGCTTTTAATCCAAACGGAGCTACATTAAATATTGCCGGAATTTGCAATAAAGATAGGAATGTTATCGGTATGATGCCTCATCCGGAAAGGGCATGCAGCAAGGTTTTGAATAACGAGGATGGAAAGAAGATTTTAGCGAATATGTTCTCTATAAACTAACGTTAAATATGCTCATCTTAAAGCTTGATAGAAACAATACCGTTTGGATTGATGTAATTTTGATTTAAATACTTTTGTTGATGAAAAAAATATTTTCTACATTAATTATATTGTTTCTTTTTTGTGCTTCTTATGCGCAAATATTAAACCCTGTAAGGTTTGATTATTCTGTTGTGAAAAAAGGGAACAATTTATATGAATTGCATATAAGAACCTCTCTACAGCCTACCTGGCATATTTATTCAATAAAGAACCCTGAAGGCGGCGCTGAACCAACGAAAATTAGGGTGAATGAAGGCAATAGTGTAGGCGCTGTGAAAGAAAAGGGAAAATTAAAAACAGAACATGATAAAGAGTTTAATGTTGACCAAAAATATTACGAGAACACTGTTGACTTTGTGCAGCTAATAAAATTGAATTCCGGCAATAAAATTACTGGCAATATTACTTATATGGTTTGTAATAATAAACAATGCCTGCCTCCTAAAGATGTAGAGTTTAAAGTAAAACTGTAATACATAAACGCTAATATTATTTATAGGATAACAAATGTTATCCTATTTTTTTAACTTGCCATATTGAAGAGATCAAAAGCCATATTAACTGTTACTTTTTGTTTTGCTGCTTTTTTTCTTTTTGCGCAGGCCTCAAAATTACCGGCCGGTGTTAACGAAGAAAAATCTTTACTAAATACTTTCCTTGATGGATTACGGTGGGGATTAATCTCTGTTCTTCAACCTTGCTTATATGCCATGTTCCCGGTTACTGTAAGTTTTTTTTTAAAGCGCAGTCAAACAAAGCTCCAAGGCGTAAAGAATGCAACCTTATATTCGGTTTCTATTGTTACTATATTCACTCTTTTAGGATTGGTCTTAACCATACTATTTGGCAAAGACACATTGTACCAGATATCAAGCAGCGCTGTTTTTAACCTTTTTGTTTTTGTATTGTTTGTTGTATTCGCCATTTCATTTCTTGGTGCTTTTGAAATAGTGCTTCCGGCATCATGGACTAACAAAGTAGATTCAAAAGCAAACCTCAGCAGTTTTTCGGGTATATTTTTTATGGCGCTAACGTTGGTTTTGGTGTCATTTTCATGCACAGCACCTTTTATTGGAAACTTGCTGGTTGATGTAAGCAGGCAGAAAGAAAGGCTCGGCCCGATTATAGGATTTCTTGGTTTCTCTATAGCTATCGCGTTGCCTTTTGCACTATTTGCACTTTTCCCCGGGCTGCTTAATAAAATTGCTAGATCTGGCGGATGGTTAAATACACTTAAGGTTTCGTTTGGTTTTATAGAGTTGGCAATGGCATTGAAGTTCCTTTCAAATGCTGACCTGGCTTATCATTGGCATTTGCTTAACCGTGATGTTTATCTTAGTTTATGGATAATAATTTTTGGCGCTCTTGGTTTTTATCTTCTTGGTAAATTAAAATTTAAGCATGATGATCATTTACCAATGAACGATTACGAATTGCCTCATCTTTCTGTAACAAGATTATTTTTTGCCATCAGCACTCTTGCTTTTACTGCTTATATGATACCAGGTTTGTGGGGCGCTCCTTTAAATGGAATTAGTGGCTGGCTTCCCGAAAATAAAACACAAGAATTCAATCTTGAAAAGTTGATCAGGAATAATAATTACTCGTCTAACACTAACGACACTTCTTTGCAAAAGAACACATCATCTTCAATATTGATAAAGCCAAAGAAATACACTGATATCTTAGCATCTGAAATTACGGGCGTAGAAGCGTTTTTTGATTTTGATGAAGCAGTTGCAGCAGCTAAACAATTGAACAAACCTATTATGATTGATTTTACAGGTCACAGTTGCGCAAATTGCAGAAAAATGGAAGCTGAAGTTTTGTCAAAACCAGAAGTAAGCAATATGCTTCACAATGATTTTATAGTGGCTTCGTTGTATGTTGATGAAAAAAAAGAACTGCCTGAAAATGAAAAATATACTTCAGCGTTTGATGGCTCTAAAATAAAAACAGTTGGCGCAAAGCATCTTGATTTTGAAGCAACTATTGCAAACTATAATGCGCAGCCTTTGTACATCTTTACTGATCAGCAGGGAAAAATTATAAAAAATGCGGGCGGCTACGAGCCCGATATGAACAGGTTTAAGAATATATTAAATGAAGTACAGGCAGAGAACAAAAAAAGATTTCCATAAAAAAATCCCCCGCATTTACTTGCAGGGGATTGTATATCCGGGGGTTTCAGAAAATGTTATAGAGCGATTTGTTTTTCTACCATCATCTTTCTTAAATTGATAAGGCCATAACGCATACGTCCTAAAGCCGTGTTGATGCTGCATTTGGTTAAAGTTGCAATTTCTTTAAAACTTAAATCGGCATAGTGCCTCATAATGATTACTTCGCGTTGATCTTCGGGAAGCATGTCAAGCATCTTTCTTACCCTGTCGTGGCTTTGTCCCTGCATCATACGGTGGTCAGCACCAGGCTCGGAAAAATTAATGACTTCAAAAATATCCCTGTCATCACTGGTTTTAATTGTGGGAGTACGCTTTATTTTTCTAAAATGATCTACACATAAGTTATGTGCAATACGCATAGCCCATGGTAAAAATTTACCTTCATCAGTGTATCTTCCGCTTTTAAGAGTGTCTATTACTCTTATAAAAGAATCCTGGAAGATATCTTCTGCAAGATATTTGTCTTTAACCAGCAAGTAAATCGATGTGTAAATTTTGTCCTTATATCGGTATACAAGGGTTGATAGCGCCTCAGGATTTCCTTCCGTATAAAGGCGAATAAGCTGTTGGTCAGATAAATTAGTTAGGGATTTCATAAAACTTCTGCTTTTGGTTTATTGGATATTGTTTGGATTTTTATTCCAACAAACAAATATGTAGAAGTCTATTACCGTGGAGAACAGCCTTTCACTTATTTGGATATTGGAATAGCTAAATTATATTATTAATCTGAACTAACAACCTGATTTTTAATATTTTCTATAAATAGAGGGTTCTTACCAAAGTGACAGTAAAAATACATTGCCAATACAAGTACTTTTGCAGCAATATTTATGATAAAGCAGAATAAACCGGTAAAAAAGAGCGGTGCCGCAATTAAACAAAAAGATAGTAACAACATCTTTATCAAAGGTGCAAAAATGCACAACCTTAAGAATGTTACAGTAGAAATTCCGCGTAATAAATTAGTTGTTGTAACAGGAGTTTCGGGTTCAGGAAAATCTTCATTAACAATTGATACACTTTTTGCAGAAGGACAAAGGCGTTATGCAGAAAGCTTAAGCTCTTATGCAAGGCAGTTTATGGCTCGTATGAATAAGCCTGATGTTGATTATATAAAGGGCTTGTGTCCTGCGATTGCTATTGAACAAAAAGTTACTACACGAACACCACGTTCTACAGTAGGCAGTATGACGGAGATATACGATTACCTGAGGTTGCTGTTTGCAAGAATTGGCAAAACCATTTCGCCTGTTTCCGGCAGGGAAGTAAAAAAAGATGATGTAAAAGATGTGGTAGAATGCATAAGCAATTTGTGCAATGATGACAAAGTTTTATTGCTTGTGTCGTTAAAGCAGCACTACAACAGGGATATCAAAGAAGAACTGAATATTCTTATGCAAAAAGGATTTTCCAGAATATATGCCAATAAGGAAATTGTTAGAATTGAAGATATCCTGGAAGAAAAGGATATTACGTCATACATATCACATCGTACCTCGTACGTGCTTATTGACAGGTTAGTGGTTAAAACATTTGATGAAGATGATAAGCACCGAATAGCAGATTCCGTAACCACAGCATTTTACGAAGGTGAAGGAGAGGTAATGCTGGAGATAAATGGGGATATAGTTTTGCAGTTCTCTAATAAGTTCGAACTTGACGGGATACGTTTTGAAGAACCAGTTCCTAATTTGTTTTCATTCAATAATCCTTATGGCGCCTGCCCCGCATGTGGTGGTTTTTCGCTCGTGCTTGGCATTGATCCTGATTTGGTTATTCCTGATAAAAGGTTAAGTGTTTATGAAAATGCCGTTGCACCATGGCGTGGTGAAAAGCTTGGGTTATGGAAAGAGAGTTTGATAAGAGCTGCAAAGAGATTCGATTTTCCGGTACATACTCCTGTTATTGATCTTACTACAGCACAATATAATTTGCTTTGGACAGGCAATGAATACTTTTCCGGCCTTAATGACTTTTTTAAGGAGGTTGAGCAAAACTTATACAAAGTACAATACCGCGTTTTACTGAGCCGTTATCGCGGCAGAACAACCTGCCCGGAATGCAAAGGCTACCGTTTGCGAAAAGAAGCTTTATATGTTGAAATTGCCGGTAAAAACATTGGGCAGCTTTGCGAAATGCCCGTTAAAGATCTTCAAACTTGGTTTTGTAATTTGGCCTTAAATGATTACGATAAGGTTGTTGCAAAAAGAATTTTAATTGAGATCAACAATCGTATAAAGACCTTAATGGATGTTGGCCTTGGTTATCTCACACTAAATCGTTTGGCTAACTCATTAAGCGGCGGTGAAAGCCAGCGCATACAACTTACAAGAAGCTTGGGAAGTAATCTTACCAATTCTTTATATATCCTGGATGAGCCATCAATCGGTTTACATTCAAGAGATACGGAAAGATTAATTACTGTGCTAAAGGAACTGAGAGACCTCGGAAATACCGTGGTAGTTGTTGAGCATGATGAAATGATGATGAAGCAGGCAGATCACATTATAGATATGGGTCCACTTGCAAGCCACTTGGGTGGAGAGGTTGTTGCCATCGGTAATTATAAGGAATTGCTGGCCAATCCAAAAAGTCTCACCGGAAAATATTTAAAAGGTGAACTTATTATTGAGCCGCCCAAAAACATTCGCAAATGGAATCGTTCAATTGTAGTTCAGGGAGCAAGGCAAAATAATTTGCAAAATCTGGATGTGGCATTACCGCTTAATGTACTGTGCGTAATCAGCGGTGTTAGCGGAAGCGGAAAAACAACCTTAGTTAAGCAAATACTTTATCCTGCTTTAAAAAAGTATAAAGGTGAAATTGCTGATAAGATAGGGTTGCACAAAGGGCTTGCAGGCGATATTGATCATGTTACACAAATTGAAATGATAGATCAAAACCCCATTGGTAAATCGTCGAGAAGCAACCCGGTAACTTACATAAAGGCTTATGACGAAATACGGGATCTATACAGCAAGCAGCCGCTAAGCAAAATGCGGGGCTTTTTGCCAAAACATTTTTCATTTAATGTAGAAGGTGGCCGTTGTGATGCCTGTAAAGGCGAAGGTGAGCAAGTGGTTGAAATGCAGTTTTTAGCAGATGTTCATTTGCTTTGCGAAGTATGTGGTGGCAAAAAGTTTAAGGAAGAAGTTTTGGAA
>CAXSEB010000135.1:0-6609 GCA_964235805.1 uncultured Chitinophagaceae bacterium
TTTTGTAAAGAACGAAAAACATTTTTACCGTTGCTTATATATTTTTCTTTATGTTCTCCCGATAAATGAAGCGTGATGCTAAAAAAATTTCCCCACCAAAACATTGTTCTTATTGCAAAAATTCTGTTCTTCCAAAAAAAAGACGGATAATCTAAAATGACATAAGGCAGCAACTGATAATTTTCTCCTTTGGTTATTTTACCATTCTGATGTTTTATATTGTCTGGAAACAAATATTCACATGATACAGTTTCTTTTTTCAATATCTCGTTAAGGTCGCCAAACATTCTAAAAACTTTCCGGGTAATTATATGTTTCGTTAAGATCCATTCCGTGTTAGTCACCAACCGCATTTCCTCTTTTGAAAGCTGTATTTTTGCGCTACTCTCCATTATTATTAATTTGACGTTTAATAAAATTAATTCAGTTAGTTCGTGATAAAGAAGTTAGATAAGCTTATTCTAAAATCATTTTTTTTGCCTTTCTTGGCAACCTTTTTTATTGCCTTGTTCGTACTTATGATGCAAACCATTTGGAAGTACATAGATGACCTTGTAGGTAAAGGACTTGATATGCTTACTTTATCTAAGTTTATTATGTACGCCAGTGCCACAATGGTTATGCTGGCGTTGCCGATTGCCATTTTACTTTCATCAATTATGACGTTTGGCAAGCTTGGTGAAAGTTTTGAATTGGTAGCTATAAAATCTTCAGGTATTCCATTATTACGGTTTATGCGGCCTTTGTTTTTTGTGGCGATATTGTTATGTGGTGTAACTTTTTTATTCGCTAACTACATTATACCGGTAGCTAATTTAAAATTTGCTGTTTTATACAATGATATCTATAGAAAAAGCCCTGCGTTTGATTTAAAAGATGGAGTGTTTTATAATGGGTTTCATGGATATTCTATCAAAGTTGGTAAGAAAGAAAAAGACCAGACAACTTTAAGCAATATATTAATTTACGAGCAATCTTATGGTATACAAGATAATACGGTGATCTCAGAAAGTGGTAAGATGACTATGAGCCCTGACAAAAAATTTCTTGAATTCCGTTTGCAAAATGGTTATCGTTACCAGGAAAAAGGTGATGTAGCCGGCGGAAATAATGAATTTATCAGACTTGGCTTTAAAGAATACAACAAGCTTTTTGATCTTAGCCAGCTTGATATTCAAAAGACTGCTGACAGCCTGTTTAAGACAGGTTTTAGAATGCAAAACGTAAGGCAGCTTGATAAGACAATCGATTCACTGGAAAAATTTCCGGATTCGTTTGCAAGAAGAACAACTAACGACATGGGCATTTATATGAATTCAATTAAGCTTTTAAATAGCAGCAATAATTTACCTTCCAAAAATCAGAAAACAATTGCTTTAAAAAAGTTTGATGATCTTATACCTGATTCATTAAAGTTGTCAATAAACCAAGCCGCACTGTCCAGTGTAAACAGTCTGCGAAGCACCACTGAAATTACTACCGCTGATGCGGAGAGCCGTGCAAAAGATCTTAGCATGCACCTTATCGAATGGCATAAAAAGTTTTCTCTTTCTGCAGCATGCCTTGTATTGTTTTTTATTGGCGCACCATTAGGATCAATAATAAGAAAGGGCGGGCTTGGTATGCCATTGATTGTAGCCATAATATTCTTTTTAATATTTCACCTGCTAAATATGTTTGGTGAAAAATTTGTAAAACAAGGATTGCTAACGCCGCTTGTTGGTACGTGGTTGCCCATTATAGTGCTAACACCTGTAGGCACATTTTTAACTTACAAAGCTTCACTTGATTCGCAACTTTTCAGTAAAGAATATTATTACAGGTTCTTTAAAAAAGTTTACTCCTATATCAAACCTGTTGTTAACAACCTTAAACGTTCAAACACATCACTTTCTCTTAAATAAATTATATGACTGACAATAAACCTCGCAGGCAATTTTTAAAAACCACTTTAAAAGGTACGCTGGCGCTCACTATCAGCAAAAGCAGCATGGGTGCATTAATTGAATCAACGCCCTTTTTGCCTGGTAAATCTTACCCGCCTCTTACCGGTTTTGATCAACAACCATTGCCTTATGCTTATACCGCGTTAGAAGATGTGATTGATGCCAAAACGATGGAGATCCATTACACCAAACATGCGGCAGCTTATTCAAAAAATGTTAAGGAAGCAATTGCGGCGGAAGGTGCAGATGCCAAAAAAAGTGTAGAAGAAATTTTAGCCAATGTATCAAAGTATACAGCAAAGATGCGTAATAACGCCGGCGGTCATTATAACCATGAAATGTTTTGGCAGTGTATGCGGCCCAAACAAACCGATAACAAACCAACCGGAAAACTACTTGTTGCTATAGAGAAGAGTTTTACTTCTTTTGATAATTTTAAAACGCTGTTTTCAGCAGAAGGTAAAAACAGGTTTGGCAGCGGATGGGCGTGGTTATATTCCGATAAAAGTAAAATGCTAAAAGTCGGTTCTATTCCTAACCAGGATAATCCTTTAATGGATATAAGTGAAATCAAAGGCTTCCCTTTATTGGGTTTAGATGTTTGGGAACATGCTTATTATCTTAAATATCAAAATAAAAGAGCCGACTATATCGAAAACTGGTGGAACGTTGTTAATTGGAACTATGTACAACAAAGGTTTGAAAACCGAATGTAACATCTTGCCTTAAATAGACTCAGCCTTTGCATAGAAGCACCGGTAAATTTGATGCAACTAAAACAAAGGCTGATGAATTGAAAGCAATCTTATGCAAATGTATATTTTTACACCAGTTACTTCCAAAAAAAATTTCTGCTTTTTAAGTTAACGGCGCATATTAACAATGCATTATCTTCTGCAGCATAATGTTATATTCGCTAGGCCTTATTATCTATAAAGAAAATTTTTATGCAGGTTTGGAAAGATTACCAGGAAAAAAATAAAGACCGTTTTCTAGAAGAGTTGCTTGATTTGCTCCGTGTGCCTTCTATAAGTGCAAAGAAGGAGAACAAAGAAGACATGTTGGTTTGTGCGGAAGCCATAAAGGATAAGTTGCTGCAGGCAGGAGCAGATAAAGTGGAAATTTATCCAACTGAAGGTTATCCGGTAGTGGTTGGCGAAAAAATAATTGATCCGTTAAAACCAACAGTATTAGTTTATGGCCATTATGATGTTCAGCCACCTGAACCGCTGGAACTTTGGCACAGCGGGCCTTTTGAGCCGGTTATTAAAGACGGAAAAATTTATGCACGTGGTGCCTGTGATGATAAAGGCCAGTTTTATATGCACATAAAAGCCTTTGAGATTATGATGCAAACAAACTCGATGGCAACTAATGTAAAATTTATTATAGAAGGTGAAGAAGAGATCGGCTCACCTAATTTAGGAAAATTCGTTGCAACAAATAAAGACTTGCTTAAAGCAGATGTTATCCTGATAAGCGATACAGCCATGCTTGATATGCAAACGCCAAGTATTGATGTTGGCGTAAGAGGTTTAAGTTATATTGAAGTTGAGGTAACCGGCCCTAACCGTGATCTACATAGCGGCGTTTATGGTGGCGCCGTTGCCAACCCAATAACCATACTTGCAAAAATGATCTCAACATGCCATGATGAAAATAATCATGTAACTATCCCGGGATTTTATGACGATGTTGTAAACGCTACCCCCGAGGAACGCAAATTAATGTCTGCTGCTCCATACGATGAAGAACAATATAAAAAAGATTTGGGCGTAAAGAAATTGTGGGGCGAAAAAGGGTTTGCAACAAATGAGAGAACCGGTATTCGACCAACGCTTGAGTTAAACGGTATTTGGGGCGGCTACCAAGGAGAAGGTGCTAAAACCGTATTGCCTTCAAAAGCAACCGCAAAAATTTCTGCCAGGCTTGTACCTAATCAATCTTCAACAAAAATAACTGCTATACTGCTGGATTATTTTAAAAGCATAGCACCCCCTAATGTTTCAGTAAATGCTTTTGAGCATCATGGTGGAGAACCTTACATGACACCAATTGACAGCAAAGCATACAAGGCTGCGGCGCAGGCAATGGAAACCACGTTTGGCAAAAAACCAATACCGGTACGCGGTGGTGGCAGCATTCCCATTTGTTCTTTGTTTGAGAAAGAATTAGGTATTAAAGTAGTGTTTCTTGGTTTTGGTTTAGATAGTGATAACCTGCATAGCCCTAACGAAAAGTTTGATCTCGTTAATTTTTATAAGGGTATAGAAACAATACCTTACTTTCATAAATATTTTGCAGAGATGAGTGTCTGATCTGTAATGGCTCAGAAACTTAAAAGCTTTGTTAGAATCGAGCTTTATAAATTATATTGATAATCCCTTTACTTTAACCACAACAATCAGGTCCGCAACACACTTTCTGCGTCGGCTTTTCACCATATACGGTTATACTTTCGATACCAGCATCTGATTCTTTGTACACTGCAATTTGGTCCGCTGATAAGTAATTTCTTAAAATGTCATCAGGAATAACAATTGGTTTACTCTTTTGTATGGTAACATTAATAAAACCATTGCTATTTATCAGTTCCATATAAGTTTGCTTTTTAATAGCGCCGGCTACACAACCTGCATACATTTCTGCAGCCTCTTTAAATTGAACCGGCAACTCACCTTCCAATACAATATCTGAAATACTAAAATGGCCTCCAGGTTTTAACACCCTTAATATCTCTTTAAAAACTGCATTTTTATCAGGCACAAGATTCAACACACAATTGCTAACAATTACATCTGCTGTATTTGCAGTTACGGGTATCTTTTCAATATCACCTTGCCGGAATTCTACATTATTAAACCCCCTCGCCTCTGCATTCTGTCTCGCCCTTTCAATCATAGCAGGCGTAAAATCTATCCCAATTACTCTACCCATTTCGCCTGTTTCGTGCCTTGCAACGAATGCGTCGTTACCTGCGCCACTTCCAAGGTCAATTATTACATCACCCTGTTTTACTTTGGCAAATTGCGTAGGAAGACCACAGCCTAAGCCTAGGTCTGCATCAGGGTTGTAGCCTTTTAACGTGTTATAATCATCTGCCATTATATTATAGACTTCGGTAGAACAGCAACCTGATCCGCAGCAAGAGCTTTGGTTTGTTTCTTTGTCTTGCAAAGCGATTTTCGGCGTATTTTTGTTTTACCATTTCTTTTACATCTTCCTGAGTTTGCATAAATTAATTTCTAAGTTAACAACATTTATTTTTCACATCATATTTGTCAAAGAATAAGTTTATCATTTTCTGAAACTTCTTCCATTTTTTTACATTGATGCAATAACAAACCGAATTTCCTTCTATATCTCCTTTAATCAAACCGGCATTTTTTAGTTCCTTTAAATGTTGTGAAATAGTTGGCTGTGCCAGAGGTAATTCAGTTACAATATCGCCACAAATACAGGCATCAACTTTAAGTAAATAATCGAGGATAGCTATTCTTGCCGGATGTGCGATAGCTTTTGCAAGTAAGGCCAGCTCGTTCTGCTTTCCAGTAAAATGTTCAGTTTTAGTTGCACCCATTTCTATCGTTTAATTGCAATATTACGATTAAGTTTTTATAGCATCAAATTTTTTATCTACCTCAATTAAAGTGTTGTTCATCAACGAAACTTTTTGCATAATAACATGCGGCTTTAGGTTATAAATAGCAAGTTTTTCTGGCATGATGTTTTCAACGCAATCTTTACATTAAAACTTTTTTATATGGAAACTCTTATCAACTTAAAGGATTTGCTTAATCATGAAATATTGGATTTGTATTCAGCGGAAAAGCAGATAATTGAAGCATTACCTGCCATGATTGACAGTGCTTATAACGCACAACTAAAAAATGCGCTCCAGGATCATTTACAAGTGACCCAAACGCATAAGGAAAGGTTAGAAAAAATATACGGCATGTTAGGAAATGAAAACCAGGATACTAATGTAACTACTGGTGACCAGGGGTTTTTCTCACGCTTATTTGGTGGGGTTACAGAGCCAAAGTGTAAGGGAACTGAAGGTTTAATTAAAGAAGGTAAAAAAATTATGGAAGAGAACATGACGCCTGAAGTAAGAGATGCTGCTATAATTGCTGCTGCGCAAAAGATTGAACATTATGAAATTTCAGGCTATGGAACTGCATTGGCTTATGCTAAACAATTGAACCTGGAGTTTGCAACAACTTTATTAGAAGAAACTTTAAATGAAGAATATGAGGCGGATGATTTGTTAACTGAACTTGCGGTAGGGCAACTGAATATTGATGCAGAACATGCTACCGATGATGACAATACCAAGGCTTTCACAGAAAATCGCCAGTTTGCGCCAGAGACCAGCGAAGGCAACTCACTTCTCGGTGATTACGCCCGTGATTCTGATCTTCCTATAACAGAAGAGAGAGAATTTGGAACCGGAACAAGAATCCGTAATGGAAATAATAACATTTTTTGAAAGAGATGAATTTGAATGGAAAGCCGGGCTAATTGTCTGGCTTTTTATATGCACCTATTTCTATCTTACAATCCCTGCTAATTCAAGGCTTTTCTTTTTAAGCCTTTTAATTTCTATATCTTCCATAATCGGCTCGGGCAAAAGTATCAGAGAATTGTTGTTCTCCTTCCA
>CAXSEB010000136.1:0-6578 GCA_964235805.1 uncultured Chitinophagaceae bacterium
CTGCTGCGGCCTTCGCAATTTTTACAGATTGCTCTTTCACTTTTATTATAAGACTTTCATTTTTTATTGCCTCTGCAGCTTCCTGTAAAAGCCATGCTGCCTCAATATCATGGCCATAAGAAATAGTGCCTGATCTTACATTCCATTGTTCATCAAAAAAGAGAAGCAGATGACCTGATTTCTTATTGATAATATGTTGTAAAAAGATGTTTATTAATTCTTCAATCCTTTCACGCAAAGTATTATTCGGCCAAATAAGGTAAAGATTTGCGAAACCTTCCAGCACATGCAAATGCGTGTTCATAGATTTTTTTTCGTTGGCATCTTTGTCGCTAAGGCGCAGATCGTCGAGTGTATTCCAATCTCTCGAAAGCGCTTCAATATAACCGCCATACGCCTTGTCATAACTATGTTCCACAATTGCATTATATAATTTTATCGCTAATGCTTTTGCCTCATCATTTTGGGATGCCATATAAAATTCAGTAAGGCCATATATAGCGAACGCCAAAGCGTACACCTGTTTTTTGGTATCAAGCGGTTCGCCTTTATAAGTTACACTCCAGTATACGCCACCAAATTCTCTATCAACTAAAAAATCTTTGATGTAATTAAAAGCCCTTTCAGCGATGGCGAGGTAGTGGTTGTTCCCGGAAAGATTGCAGGCAGCAGAAAAAGTCCATAATATCCTGCTGTTTAAAACAGAACCTTTAGGCGAATTAGAATTAACCTTGTTATGAGTGTCTACTTCTCCATAAAAACCTCCGTTAATTTCATCAACGGTATATTGCATCCAATACGAAAGAATGTTTGTTAGTTCCTTTTCCAGTTCGAGCTTAAACTGATGTAAAATTTTAGGCTTCACCATTGTTGTTTATTGAATCTAACCCTGGGATTGTACAACTGCTCCAGGCTGTTCATCCAGCTTCACAACGTTATATTTATTATTATCGATGATACTGTTTATAGTATTTACAGATGTTACAGAAAATAATCCGTCTTCACGAGTATTTATAACATAATCCAGCAGTTTTTGAATGTTGGTTGTGGCCACATGCATCCTTACATCTGATGAAGCATAATAGATGAAAACTTTTCCATCTTCATCAGCTATCCAACCATTGCTAAACACTACATTGGATACGTCACCAATCATCTCTTCAGCTTCAGGAGCCAAAAAATAACCAGCAGGTTTATGTATCACCCTGGTGATGTCGTTTAAATCTGTCATAAACATATACAATACGTAACGCAAGCCGGCGGCTGTGTTTCGTACACCATGAGCAAGATGCAGCCAGCCGTTTTTTGTTTTAACAGGCGCAGGACCTAAGCCATTTTTAGCTTCGTACACTGTATGATAAATTTTCTTATCTATAACAATTTCGTTTTTTATTACTGCATTTTCAATATCATCACATAAGCCAAAACCGATGCCCCCGCCAGATCCGGCTTCTATAAAACTATCCTGAGGCCTTGTATAAAAAGCGTATTTGTTTTCAACAAATTCAGGATGCAGAACTACATTTCTTTGTTGCGGCGAAGGCGTTTTAAGGTTAGGAAGGCGTTGCCAGTAAACAAAGTCTTTTGTACGTACAATTCCACACTGCGCTATTGCTGCAGATTGATCACTTTCAGGAGCAGACCTATCTTTATTCTCCGAGCAAAATAAACCGTATATCCATCCATCTTCGTGGCTGATCAAACGCATATCATATACATTAACATCAGGCTCATCAAGCTGAGGCAATGCTACAGGGTAATTCCAAAAAATGAAATTGTCAACGCCGTTTTTGCTTTCCGCTATTGCAAAAAAAGATTTCCTGTCCTTGCCTTCTACTCTTGTTATAAGTAAATATTTATTATTAAATTTTATAGCACCTGCATTAAACACCGCATTAATGCCAAAACGTTCCAGTAAGTGAGGGTTTGTTTGAGGACTAAAATCAAAGCGCCAGTTTAAAGGTGTATGATCTGCAGTTAGAATTGGAAATTGATAACGATCATAAATTCCGTTTTGCGATTCAATAGATTTATTGTTACGGGTTATTAATTGCTGGTAAGAAGTTTCCAGGAATTTTTTCCTGCTGTCAAAATAATTAGTCATACAAGTTTTCGATTAAACGCTGTTTATTTTTTCAATCTTCAAGTTTGCTCCACCATGTTTTTTTAAGAATTAAAATAATTACAGCCAATATAATAACTGTTGTAAACAACTCCAATTTCATCCACAATACCAGGTACATCGGTAAAATAGTTAAGCACAACTGCGCTATAATTCCAAGAGCTACATTAAACATATCCAACTTAAATCTCTTATTGGGCTCGAACAGGTTATCTTCTGCTGCAACCAATTGATGTATCGGCTTCCAAAAGCCCCACGGCTTAACGGTTTTATAAAAGTTTTTTAAAACCTCTACATCTGTTGCAGGTGCTATATAAGTGCCGATCAAACATCCGGCTAATGATAGAATAAAAAGAACCGGGAAAAGATATAAGAATTGTGTTCCCTCAAAAAACCTTGAAAAAATCAGTGCACCGCCTATTCCTGTAAGCATTCCATAAAAAAAGCCGTTTGCGTTAAATCTCCACCAGTACCATTTTAAAATATTAGCGGCAATGTATCCGCCATATAACCCTGATACGATCCACTGTAATATACTGTTCACATCTTTTGCAAAAAACCCCAACACTACACCGGTTGTAACTACTACAACACCGGTTAAATAGTTCATATAAATAACCCGCCTGTTCGGTGCGTTTGGGTTAATGTATTTAAGGTAAATATCATTAACAATGTACGCCTGTGCAGCATTCATTGTTCCTGAGAATGTTCCCATAAACGCTCCCAGTAAACCTGTAAGAACTAACCCTAAAATACCTACAGGTAAAAAGTTGTTGATTGCACCGGGCAGTATTCTTTCAAAATCAGTATGCCCTGTGCCAACTGAAAGGTCTAGTTGGTTATAATATAACAAAGCAAGAACAGTCAGTCCTATCACCATCAGGTATCTTATAGGCAACAACACAATAGATACAAAACCTGTCATTTTTGAAGCTTCCTTCGGTGATCTTGTTGACAACACTTTTTGCATATCATAATTAGGTGCAGAGCCTGCAAAACTTGCCAGCAATCCTTTAAATAACATCATCATAAAAAAGAAGCCAAAAAGTCCAAACCCATCATCTGCAATTTTTTTATTTGCATCTGCTATTATATTCGACCAGTTCATATTAAGGTGCCATCCAAAAAAAGGATTGTACCAGCCATGCGGCACATTGAGCGTTTGCCCATGTAAATGGTTTACTGCAATTTATCAAATCGCCGATCACGATACTGTGCATGCCACCTAAAATAGAATAGAACATAGCAAACAGGGTAAATATGATACCATAAAAATGGGCTACATATTGTGGCGCTACAGAAAAAGGCACATAAGCTTCAACCAAATTCCAGGGAACAAAAATTTCTATGAATTTACCGAGGCCGATAAACCCGTAAGCCAAAAATCCAAGACATCCTATCAATGCAAAAGCCACTACAACTATATGTGAACCTCTTACTCCCCTACCCTTTAATCCAAACCTCGTCGCCAGCCATTCAGCACCAGTATTGGCTTTGGAGCGCCTAAGCCACTTTGCAAGAAACATCATGTTAAACACCTGGTTAAATACAGGCCAGAGCCACGGTATCCAGATGCTTTTTAATCCATACACGAAACATAATGCCACCATCCACATAGTGCCGCTTATATCAAACATATCAGATGCATCACTTAAGCCCAGCAAATACCATGGAAGCTTTTTGCCGCCCATGAGATAACTCTCATTATTAAGCCTTGCTTTCTTTCTTAAAAACCAGCCGATCATCAGCATCATCACGAGATACGCAATGATCATGGCGAAATCAATAAAATGTAATTTCATATTTGCAAATCAATCGTACTTCTAAACCGTTATGCTGGTATGTGTTTAAATACTTTATATAGTCAGCAATAATTACCTGCCTTCGTGATACATTTTTTGTTTTGATACATCCATTTGAAACAGAGTTTTTTTCTCTTTATAAAACTGAACAAAGTCTGCTGCAGCGGCGTGGCCTTTATAAGGTACATAGAACTCCCTGCTGCCATCCGGCTTTATGCCTGCATTTCGCCACGCCAGAACATATGATATGTTATGATGCTGTAATACTCTTCCTAAAACCGTGGTAAACCAGATACTATCCGGCAGCTCATAAAATCCAATTTCAGTGATAGCAGGAACTTTGTTTCTTTGTTTTGCAATAGCCTCCAAAAGTGTAAGCTTCCTGTCAATCCCTCTATAAAAATGGGTATTGGCTTGTGTTCCTTTATCACGTTGATAAGAATCAAACCCAATAATATCGGTCCATTCATCACCGGGGTAATTAACAGCATAATCTTTTTCGTTTCTAAATTCATCAAAATTAAACGCATACAACAGGTGATGAATATTACTTGTATCACGTAAATATGAAACCGTAAAATGCCATAACTCTTTAAATTCTTCAGGCATACAGTTTCCTGTGCCCCACCAGAACCATTTACCGCTGGATTCATGAAAGGGACGAAAGATGACAGGGATAAATTCACCATTTTTCGCTTTTAAACTTAAGAGGAATACGGCAACTTTATCAAGCCAACCTTTATACAGATCATGCTTTTTACCGCCAGGTAAAATTGATGCAACAGTGCCTGAAGCCGGATCCCATGCGGTTTTACCGGTTAAGGGATTATCCAGATGCCAGCTTAAAGTTATAACTCCGCCCCGGGCATAAGCAGATTGAATAAAGCCTCGCATTTTATCAAAAGGCACGCTATCAATATTAACCTTATGATCTAATTCAAGTTTGCCAAGTTCAAAGCCATATACTGCAGGATAGTCACCGGTAACATCTTTTACATCACTTTTACCCGGTACATACTTCCATCCAAAACCGTAAGCAAGATCATCCTGGTGACCGAACATCACTCCATTCTTTAATAATCTTTTTAAATTATGATATAGACTGATTGTTTGTTTAGTAGCGAATTTATCAACGGGCAAATCAATCTTTGGCAAATGATAAATTTGTTTATCACCGTGGCTTTGCGATTTTAAAACAAGCCGAGAAGAAAATCCAATAAAAAAAACGAGTATTATTATTTTAAAACTGTAGGTATAATTGTCTTGTAGTTTACTATAATACATAAATGTAAAATCCTGTTGTTTATTACATGCCCGCAACCAGCCTTAAAAGTTAGAGTATTATTTAATATACTTAGAAACTTTAGAAATGAATGAAAGCAATGTTTAATAAAATTAGGTTGCGATGTTAATATTTATTAATACTAAATTATCTAAAATTGATGCAATTTTGTTTAGAACGACTGTGATATGTATAAGGCTCGCAGCAAAGCGTTTGGGAAAATGTAATACTTTTTTATCTAACTAATACCAACTAATTGCTTGCTACCAAAAATATACTTAGAGAAATAACTCCATTAACCAATGGAGACTGCTTCACCTTGTTATCAAGACTTAAATCAAAGTTTGATTTTCCTTTACATTATCATGACGAATTGGAATTGAATTTTATACTTAATGCTAAAGGTGCAAAAAGAGTTGTTGGAGATCATATGCAGGAAATTGATGACATTGAACTTGTGCTGGTGGGATCAAACCTGCCACATGTGTGGCTTACGAATAAGTGCAAGTGCAAAGAGATAAAAGAAATAACCATTCAATTTCATAAAGATCTTCTTGATGAAAAATTTTTAAAAAGAAACCAGCTAAGTTTTATAAGAAGCATGCTGGAAAAATCTGCAAGAGGTATCTTATTTTCAAAGGAAACTATTGAACAGATAACGCCCCGGCTAATTCAGTTAAATCAAAAACAAGGCTTTGATTCGGTGCTTGAGTTGATATCTATTCTGCACGACCTGTCCACGTCACGTAACATGCATTTTTTATCAGATGCCAGTTTTAATAATACCGAGTTATCTTATAACAGCCGGCGCATTGATAAAGTGTTTGAATATATGCATCAAAACTTTGACAAGCCAATTTCATTGTTAGATGTATCAAAACTGGCTAATATGACTGAAGTATCATTTAGCCGTTTTTTTAAAAGGCGAACCGGTATAACTTTTATTGATAGCCTGATGGAAGTGAGACTTGGCCACGCTTCCAGGCTGTTAATTGACACTACACAATCAATTGCTGAAATAGCTTATAACTGCGGATTCAATAATATCTCAAACTTTAACCGGATATTTAAAAAGAAAAAGGATTGCACTCCAAAAAAGTTCAGGGAAGACTATAGTTACGGAAGCCGCGTTTTTATTTAATTGCCTTGTAACCCTAAAACAATGGTATAATGAATAAGGCTCTTTGTGCGGATCGCTTCACTTTGCAAAAGCTAAATTCCTTTATAAAGTCACGCTGCAATTTGTGCAGTTTTAAAACCAAACTGGTTAAATCTTTTTGTACGCTCCTTTAATAATCTCATTACTTCTTCATCAGATTTAAATGTGTTATTAATGTTTACAAAGTTTTTGGCAAGCAAATCGTACCGTTTG
>CAXSEB010000137.1:0-6309 GCA_964235805.1 uncultured Chitinophagaceae bacterium
AAAATTTTTGACTGATCAAAAATGAATTTAAATATCTCGCCTTTAGGTACCCCGGGATGTTCAACACTAACTGAATCAACAGGATAATTTTCCAACGGAGCCTGGGCAAAAAGCAATGCTTTAAAAAATATGCATACTACAAGCAATAAGTTTTTCATGATTAATCGTTATAACTTTAGATTTATAGTAAGCAAATTACTAAGGAAATGTTGTTGTGCAGAAATATGAATTATTTATAAACAAATTACATGAGCGATAAAAAGTACAGAAGCAGTAATTGGTTTGGCCGAACTGGTAAAGATGGTTTTATTTACCGTGCATGGATGAAGAACCAGGGCATTCCTTCTCATGAATTTGACGGACGACCAGTAATAGGAATTTGCAATACATGGAGTGAATTAACGCCATGCAATGCACACTTCAGGGAACTAGCAGAATCGGTAAAACATGGCGTTTACGAAGCAGGCGGCTTTCCTGTTGAGTTCCCGGTAATGTCGTTAGGCGAAACATTAATAAAGCCTACCGCCATGTTATACCGCAACCTGGTAAGCATGGATGTCGAAGAATCTATAAGAGCTAACCCGGTAGATGGCGTTGTGTTATTATGTGGCTGCGATAAAACAACACCCTCATTAGTTATGGGTGCAAGCAGCGTAAATATTCCGGCAATTGTTGTTTCAGGCGGACCAATGCTTACAGGCAATCACTTTGGAAAAAGTATTGGAACATCTGATGTATGGCGCTTTAATGATGCCTTCCGTTCGGGGCAAATGACCCAGGAAGGTTTATCATTTGCAGAGGCGAGTTTGTGCCGAAGCAGAGGTCATTGTGCGGTAATGGGTACAGCATCCTCAATGGCTTGTATGGTAGAGGCATTAGGATTATCCTTACCAGGAAATGCGGCTATTCCTGCAGCGGATTCAAGACGGAAAGTGCTTGCACATTTATCAGGCTCACGAATTGTTGAAATGGTAAAGGAAGATTTAAAGCTGTCTGTTATACTTACGAAAAAATCATTTGAGAACGCTATTATTACAAATGCAGCCATCGGGGGTTCAACTAATGTGGTGATACACCTGATAGCAATGGCTCATCGCATAGGCGTTGATCTTACCCTTGACGATTTTGACAGGTTATCAGCTAACGTTCCGCTTATTGCAAATCTTCAGCCGAGCGGTAAATTTTTTATGGAAGATCTTTATTATGCAGGAGGATTGCCGGCAGTATTAAAAGAACTGGGATCTTTATTACATAACGATTGCATTACTGTAAACGGAAATTCAATAGAACAAAATTATACAACAAGTGAATGTTATAACCGTGAAGTTGTAGGAACTATCGACGAACCATTCAGTAAAATATCAGGTGTTGTTGTGTTAAAGGGCAACCTATGTGAGAACGGTGCCGTTATAAAGCCTTCCGCAGCAACTCCGCTGTTGATGCAGCATACAGGTAAAGCAGTTGTATTTGAAAACATTGAAGACTTTAAATTACGGATAGATGATGAGCAACTTGATGTAGATGAAAATAGTATTCTTGTACTAAAAAATGTTGGGCCGAAAGGTTACCCCGGAATGCCGGAAGTCGGCAACATGAGCTTGCCGAAAAAATTGCTGGAAAAAGGGATTACTGATATGATCAGGATCTCTGACGGAAGAATGAGTGGAACCGGTTTTGGAACCGTCGTATTACATATTTCACCCGAAGCTGCTGTTGGCGGTACCCTTGCAGTAGTTAAGGATGGAGATATTATTGAATTAAATGTTGAAAAAAGAATTTTACATCTTAAAATCAACAACGAAGAATTAAACAAAAGGAAACAGCAATGGCAGTCATCTCAAAAGTTTGAAAAGCGGGGATATGTTCATTTATACCAACAGCATGTTGAACAGGCACATCTTGGAGCAGACTTTGATTTTTTGCGTGGAATGTCAGGAAGTGAAGTGCTTAGAGATTCGCATTAAGAAGAAAATTTAAGTACGATCACAAACTAAATTCAATCCTGATAGGGAACTTAAAAGTTGCTAGACTTACTATGACAGCGATCTGTTATAAGCTTTTATAAATAGTGCACCCAGGTTTTTTTGCGGAGGAATGTAATCATCAAAAAGATCTTTTTTATCTTTTGGCCCCTTTAAAAAGTTTGTTTCAAGCTCGTCCCACATCTGTCGCCAGTCGATGTTTTTACCGCTACGTAAGGTGTTATTAAGAGATTCTATTATTGGTTTATTAATATCCTTTGCCCCAATCTGCTTGGTAGAAATAATCTGCGCTTCAGGTGCATAATCTAAAATAAGTTTAAGGTTTTTATAACCGCCGCAAGACCCAAGCATAATTATTTTGGCTGACTCGGGCAGTTGTTCTATTGTATAGGGTAAGTGATAACTATGTCCGCGGTGAATTACAATCCCCGGTCTAAGATTGTTCTCACCAAGGTAATCACAAAGATCTCTTTGGGCATCTGCATCTTTATCAGTTTCATTGTCTAATGGCAGGTTGGCATATATCCAAACAGGTTTACCTTTTAACGATTTAATTGCAGTCCATTCTTTTGTTTGTGTTATTTGCCAATCACTTTTTGCAAAAGATGATAGGTAGCTGGCATATGATTCCTTACCATCCTTATCTCCGTAAAAAAATACTTGTTGAATAACCCTGCCACTATCATCCGCTACATAATTATAATCAACAGTGTAAACAGGCGGTATGCCTATTTCTTTAGAAAGGTCAATATGGTTAGTTGAATCTGCTGAAAGAAATATCATTTTAAGAAGATGATACAATGTTGCCCCATGTAGGTTTTGATTTGTGTTGCACTTTGTTTCATTATCACTTACATATCTCAACATCGAATTTAAAAGCTCTTTATTTTTTATACTTCCATAGGAGTCTGCCACATCAACTGCATCTTCAAGCGAGCCGGTATTTTCCAGGTTCGAAACAAAGGCTTTCATAAGAACCTCTGAAGTTCCTTTCATTGATCTTAAAAAGGTATCTAATTTATTGTAACCCGCCGCCATCTTAATGAACTTTTTAAAGTGATCAAAGTTAACCGACATCAATAAGGAATCACCTTTTGGACGCGGCCCTAAACGTTGCATCATCTTGTCGAAACTATTTTTATAGCTTGAGGTAAAGATTTCATTTTCGCCCATTACCATCATAAAATATAACTCCTGTGCGTTAAGAGGCTCAATTGATTTGAACCTGATGGCAGGATTACTCACCTCATGTAATTCATTAATAGGTGTAATAAAATGTTGTATCGCTTTGCGTTGAAGCATGTCTGTTAAACCATCTGTACCAAGCATTGCTATAGGAGTATCGCGGTGCACTAACCTGTTGTAGTAATCAATTTCAGTTTTAACAAGCAGCTTATAGTATCCAACACTGTCATATCTTTTGTTGTCGTTACCAACAACCTTTGAAATATCTTCAAGTTTTTGTTTACCACTTATCAGGTCATCTAAAAACGGAAAATAAAATAAAGCATCTTTAAGTCCGCTTAACTGAACTACCGTTTTTATCCTGTTATCAGTGCTTCTTCTTAATAATTTTCCCTGGATGCT
Organism: uncultured Chitinophagaceae bacterium; assembly: GCA_964235805.1. Lineage (GTDB taxonomy): Bacteria > Bacteroidota > Bacteroidia > Chitinophagales > Chitinophagaceae > Ginsengibacter. The sequence goes on from CAXSEB010000137.1 coordinate 3,570, forward strand.
ACTTGCGGCTTGTGCATATGAATATAACTGTGTAGGGCTATTAGTAAATGCAGTAAGCACCAGGCTATCAGCAAAAGGCTCATTGGCGTACGGGGCTATGTTTGCAAGTATTTTTTCGGGGTGAAGCTGGCTATACTTAAGAAATAATATCTTTTTACTTTCCGCGTAGCCGCTGTTTTCTTTGAATATTTCTGAAGTGATAATACCTACTTCATAAGGCACATCATTAATTAAGGCAGCAACGCTCTCCCCTTTTATGTTTGCCTTCATCATCAAAGAAAAGTTGTCAACCAAAACAGGTGCAAGGGCTGGCGAAAATTTATGAGACCTTGAGTTGATGTTGAATTTGCTAACCAGGCTTTCCAAAAATCTCAGGTATCTTATTTTTTCGTTATTAGTAGGAAGTGCCGGATCTTTCTCTATATCATTTCTTAGTGCGCTAACCTTTCTGATTATAGCATCGGTAACCTGCAGGTTAACATCATCAACTTTTGAAACCTTTATATAATTATCCAATTTTCCATCTGCAAGGTCTGCTCTTTTTTGTTCGGCTTTTATTTTATCATGAAATACCTGGCGACTTAAAGGGATATTGGTTGTATCGCCTGCGGCAAGATCTTTTAACGGGAAAGAAAGTATTACAATGAGGTAAAAAATGTTTTTCATATTACTTACATTCTGTAAGAAGCAAAAATAGTTCCATTGGTTGTATGGAGCGTGATATGCTTATCTAAATGAGTGGCTTAAGTGGTAAACTGCTGCTTTTAGTAAATGCATTAACCTTTTGTTATGATAAAAAATTGCCATGTTTCAATATTAAAAAATTGTAAACTAATGTGGTTTTAAAACCCTTGGTACTTTATTTATTATAGGTTTGCAAAATATAACATGCAAACAAAAGCCCGGAAGATTTTAATAGCCGATGATGAGCCGGACATACTAGAGATAGTTAGCTTTAACCTGCAGAGTGAAGGCTATGAAGTGTTTACTGCGAAAAACGGCGATGAGGCTATTGAAAAAGCCAAACAACATCAGCCTGACCTCATTATACTTGACGTAATGATGCCAGGTAAAAGTGGTTTTGAAGTTTGTAATGTTTTGCGTTTACAGCCGGTATTCAAAGACACTCTTATTATATTTTTAACTGCTCTTAATGATGAAACAACTGAAATTAAGGGTTTGGAAACAGGTGGTGACGATTATATTACTAAACCGATAAGCCCAAAAATTTTACTTAGCCGGGTAAATGCTTTATTCAGAAGAACGAGTAAAGAAGACAGTGGCATTACTACAATAGGTGATCTGCAAATTGATCGTGAAAAATATAATGTTACCTACAAAAATGAGCAGGTTATTTTGGCAAGAAAAGAATTTGAATTACTTGCCTTTTTAACTTCCAAGCCTCACAAGGTTTTTCTGAGAAATGAAATTTTAAACCATGTTTGGGGAAGTGATGTAATAGTTGGAGATAGAACCATTGATGTACATATCCGTAAAATCCGTCAAAAGCTGGGCGCAGAGTGTATTACAACCGTCAAAGGCGTGGGATATAAGTTCCAGTTATGATATACCCCGGTAAACCAATAATGTTGTTCTTCAGCAATGCTTTAGTTCATAGAAGGCAAAGCAATATCCCGTTTCAGCATGTTATCACGATTGGAAATTTCCCACGCTGTTAGAAAAATAAACTTTACCCGTTTTTCGTAAAGGTCCCAGTTTATTTTATCAACGGTGTCAGTTGGTTTGTGATAATCGGCTTTAAGCATACCATCATAAAAAAACAATATCGGCACACCTTTTTTAGCAAAGTTGTAATGGTCGCTGCGAAAGAAGATCCTCTCATTATCAGAAGGGTCATCAAATTTATAATCTAATGTAAGATTGCTGAAACTTGTATTTATCTTTTCGTTAATTATCGGCAGATCGCTGCTTAATTTATCATGGCCAATAACATACACATAGTTAAGACTATCACCGGTTTTTCGTTCAGTATCAATCCTGCCCACCATGTCAATATTAAGGTCAGCAGAGGTTTTATTTAATGGAAAAACCGGGTGTTCAGAATAATATTCTGATCCCCACAAACCTTTTTCTTCACCACTTACAGTCATAAATACTATTGTTCGTCTTGGCCCGTTACCTTCTGCTTTAGCACTTGCGAAAGCTTTTGCCATTTCAATAACACTTACAGTTCCGCTTCCATCATCATCTGCACCATAATAGATTTTATCTCCATTCTTTCCAAGATGATCATAATGGCCAGTAATAAAAAGATATTCATCTTTTCTATCGCTGCCTTCAATATAACCAATAACATTACTGGAGAAGTTGGGTATTTGTGCCTTTTGAAAAACGAATTTTGTTTTTGATTTTACTTCAGCATTAATATTATTTAACGGTTCGTTGGCTTTAGCTTTATCGATAATTTTAGCAAATACATCACCGAAAATATTTGCAGCTGCCGTTGGCAGAAGTGTTGCGTAAATAACTTTTTTATTTTCAGATGTTTCCTTTTTCGGCAAGTAGCTTCTCGACTTTCTTGAGCCTTCAATAAAATCTTTAGAAAAACTTTCTGTAGAAGCATTAATCACAAACGCAGCGGCAGCACCATTTTGTGTGGCTAAAGCAATCTTTTCAGATATGCCCGGAAAGCTCCATTTAGAAGCTTCATCGCTTCCGCTTACAAGATATTTATCATTTAGTTTTGGTAAATCACCTTCACCAGCGGGGACGAAAATTA
>CAXSEB010000137.1:6319-6567 GCA_964235805.1 uncultured Chitinophagaceae bacterium
CAATCTTTCCCTTTACATTTTTTCCTTTATAATCATCATAATTCAAATCAGTTATTCCATATCCTATAAAAATTATTTTCCTCGCTCTTATTTCATTGTTTTGTGCAACATAGGTGTTGGTAATAAAGTCTTTTCCAAAGTAATAATCTTTTTTACCGACTTGTATAGAAGTGTTTAGCAAGGTGTCTTTATAAATGGGATATGTTTGCTGGTATCCGTTTAATGGTTTAGGCGGCTGTAAGCCTAAA
>CAXSEB010000138.1:0-6535 GCA_964235805.1 uncultured Chitinophagaceae bacterium
GGATACATCTTCCATTGCGTTAACTATGAGCAACACCAAAGCACCGCCAAAAACTACAACGCAGGTGAAAGCAAAGGAATCTCTTCCGCCTTTTACTTTTACGTCAAAAAGTATTACGCTAAATCAAACGCATTTTAAAATGGATAATACATCCATGCCGGTTTTAAAATCGGGAATGGATTTCGGACATCTTGATATTAATAACTTAAATCTTGCTGCGGATAATCTTACTTTCAATGAAAACATTACAGCACTGTCAATAAAGAAAGGTAGCTTTACTGAAAAGAGCGGTTTTGTTTTAAATGAATTTAATACAGACTTTGTATTTACAGGAACGGAAACTTCTCTTAAAAATTTATACATAAGAACACCGGGAACTGTATTGCGCAAAGACTTTATTTTAAATTATCCGTCGCTTGCAGCCATGGCGGCAAACCCTGCTTCACTTCTATTAAATTTAAATTTTGTTAGCAGCAGCATCCAGGTTAAAGACATTTTAACCTTTGCGCCAATGTTGAGCACTTTACCTGCTTTTGCAAATCCATCCCGGGTTTTGGCGCTCAACGGAAAAATCTATGGTCACATAAATGACCTGCATTTTAATGATCTAAGATTTAAAGGATTTACAAACACAACACTATTTTTATCAGGCTCTTTAAAAGGTTTACCCGACCCGAAGAAGTTTGCTGCAGATCTTGATATAAAATATTTTAACACCGGTAGAAAAGATATTTTATCGCTGCTACCAAAAGGTACAGTGCCAAATACCATCACGCTGCCGGAATCAATTTCAGCTTTTGGTACTGTAAGAACAAGCATGAACGATCTTGCTTCTGATCTTACTGTAAGCACAAGTCTTGGCTCTGCAAGATTGAAAGGCACTTTGCAAAACTACAGTAACCCCAAATTAGCCAAATACAATTATGTGGTAAATGCCATGAGAGTTGATTTAGGCACGATGATGAAGAACAAAGCAATGTACGGAACGCTGTCAGGTGTTTTTAAAGTTCAGGGAACCGGGTTTGATCCGGCTACTGCAAACGCAAAAGCAACAGGCGTTATCAATTCTGTAGGATATAACAGGTACACTTATAGAAACATAAAGTTTGATGGCTCCCTTGCCCATGGCGCATATAGCGCTAACGGAAGTGTAAGAGACCCAAACATTGATCTTAGCTTTAATGCTGCCGGAGCTTTAAATGCGAAGTTTCCTTCTGTAAGATTTTCAGCAGATATCGACAGCATCAAAACACAGGCGCTTCACTTTACACCACAAACACTTTTTTACCACGGCAAATTGGAAGGTGATTTCAGTAGTCTTGATCCCGATAATCTTAACGGCAATCTTTTTATTACAAATTCAGTTTTAGTAAACGCAGGACAAAGAACGCAGTTGGATTCCATAAGACTATTTGCAAGCAACTCTGGAGGTAAACAATTGATACGTTTGCAAAGTCCGTTTATGTTTGCAGAAATAAATGGTGTTTATAAACTTACGCAATTAGGCGACATTATTCAGCAATCTATTGATCCATATTTTGCACTTAGCACAACAAAGAACACAAACCGTGTAGATCAGCATGATTTTACAATCACTGCAAAGGCATTCGATAATCCGGCATTGCGGACTTTTCTTCCGGACCTTAAGAAAATGGATTCTGTAAACATAGCAGCTAATTTTTCTACCCAAAACGGAATGAATGCAAATGTAGATGCACCTGCACTTATATACGGAACCAGCCAGGTGAACGGTATAAAATTAAATGCAGTTACAAGAAATAACCGCCTGGAATATTCCACTTCTTTTTCTCAATTAAAGAGCGGATCATTTGCAATGTATGCCACTTCACTTGATGGTACAGTTTCAAATAATCTCATAAACTTTTCACTGCATATAAGAGACCCACATGCAAAAGATAAATATAGAATTTCAGGCTCATTAAACCAGCCTTCTTTAAACAATTATAGTTTCAATCTTCTGCCAGACAGTTTATTGCTTAATTATGACACCTGGACAATCAACCGGGAGAATGCAATTCAACTTTTAAATGGTGACATAGTAGCTAATCAATTTGTTATCAGTAAAGGAGCGGAAACATTAAGTTTAAACAGTGTTGGCACGGGCACAAACCGCCCCTTAAGCGTGGATTTTAAGAACTTTAAAATAGCAACACTTGCTGCGTTTGTGCAAACAGATTCTCTGCTTATAGATGGCTCGGTTAATGGCAATGCAACGGTAAGCAATTTTAAAACAGAGCCAACATTTACCAGCAATCTTACCGTTAATGATCTCTGTGTTTTTAAAGACACTTTGGGTAATGTAACAGCACAGGTAGATAACAAGGTTGCAAATGTTTTTAACGCAAACATAGCCCTTACAGGCAGAGGCAATGATTTAACAGCAGGCGGAACATATAATGTAAAGCCTGGCAATAACAGCAATTTCGATTTTAATATTAATTTGGCGGCGCTTCAAATGAAATCTTTAGAAGGTCCTTCGTTCGGCGCAATCCGTAATTCATCAGGTTATTTAAGCGGCAATGTTGCGCTTAAAGGAACAATTGATAACCCGAATATTCTTGGCAAAATAACTTTTAATAACACAGCTTTTAATGTTACCCAGTTAAACAGCTTTTTTAAAGTAAATGATGAAAGTATTGTTATTGATAATAAGGGAATTGGGTTTGACACATTCACCATCCAGGACACAGCAGATAATAATTTGGTAGTTGATGGCAGAATCAACACAACTGATTTTAAAAATTACAGCTTTGGCTTAAAAGTAAATGCTGATAATTTCCAGGCAATTAATTCTACCAAAAAAGATAATAAGCTTTTTTACGGTAAGCTGGTTTTGAGTACAGGCTTAAACATAAAAGGAACTCCTGAAGCGCCGGTGGTGGATGGTTCAATAGCGGTAAATGACCAAACGAAGTTTACGGTAGTGTTGCCCCAAACTGAACCCGGAGTTGTTGAACGTGAAGGTGTGGTAAAATTTGTTGATATTGATGCTACGCCCGAAGATTCATTATTTATGCTGCCTTACGATTCTCTGAATGTTTCTAAATTAGTTGGTTTTGATATTAATACAAATATTACGGTAGATAGAAATGCGGAGTTTAGTATGATAGTGGATGAAGCCAACGGCGATTTCATAAACATGAAAGGCGAAGGACTTTTAAATGCAGGGATTGACCCAAGCGGGAAAATTACTTTAACCGGAAGTTACGAACTCGATGAAGGTGCTTATGAATTATCATTTAATTTTTTAAAGAGAAGATTTGATATTCAAAAAGGCAGCAGGATAGTTTGGACCGGAGAGCCAACAAATGCCAATATTGATGTATCTGCCGTGTATGTTGCCAATACATCTCCGCTTGATTTGGTTCAAAATCAATTAAACGATCCTCCTGCCGCATTAAAAAATACTTACCTGCAAAAACTGCCCTTTGAAGTTTGGCTGAATTTAACAGGTGTGCTTTTACAGCCGTCTATAACTTTTGATGTGCGCTTACCGGAAGACAGGAATTATTCAGTTGATAAAACGATCATTTCTAATGTAGAAAATAAATTAGCGCAGTTAAGAGAAGAACCCGGAGAAATAAATAAGCAGGTATTTGCATTGTTGTTACTGAATCGGTTTGTAAATGAAAATCCATTTAGTAATAGTGCTGGCGGAACAACTGCTGAAGATTTTGCAAGAGAAAGCGTAAGCAAGCTGTTAACAGATCAATTAAATAATTTAGCAGGAGGATTAATTTCCGGTGTAGATATAAATTTTAATCTTACAACTGCAGCAGATTATACAACGGGTGAAAAAAGAAACCGAACAGATTTTAATGTTGGGTTGAGCAAGCGTTTACTAAACGACAGGTTAACTGTAAGTGTAGGAAGCAACTTTGAACTGGAAGGACCCAAACCGACTAACCAGGCAAATAACAGTAACAACCTTGCAGGCAATATTGCTGTAGATTATAACCTTAGTAAAGACGGCAGATATTTGTTACGGGCTTACAGAAAGAACGAATTTGAAGGTGTAATTGAGGGTTATGTAGTTGATACCGGACTTAGCTTTATCATCAATGCAGATTATAACAAACTTAGAGAGTTATTTATCAGATCAAAACAAAAAAAATCACGGAAAACTCCTTCAACATCACCTTCATCTGATAAGTCCAGAATTGCTGAACCTGTAAAATCTGATACCCGTGCAAAGTAAAAGTGATTTGATTAAGTGCGTTTGCATATTTTCTATTTTCGTTGTTCTGGTATCATCCTGCAGTAATACTAAAAATTTACCTGCCGGAGATGCGTTATATACCGGCGCTTCAGTTAAAATAAAAAATTCTGTTCCTAAAAAAGCAAAGGATGCTTTACAGGAAGATCTTACAGGTTTAACAAGGCCAAAGCCTAACAGTAAAATATTAGGCATTCCTTTAAAGCTCACTTTGTTTAATATGGCAGGCGATCCTAATAAAGGAGGTTTTATAAGAAAGTTTTTAAGAAAATTTGGTGAGCCTCCTGTTTTATTAAGCGATCTTAATCTTGCTCATAATAATTTAGTGCTTCAAAATTATCTTGAGAACAGAGGTTACTTTCATGCGGCTGTTAGCGGCGATACAACAGTGAAAAACAAAAAGGCTCACGCTACTTACTCAGTGCAAACCGGGAATCTATATAAAATAAAGAACATTGTTTTTCCGCACGATACTACGAGCCAGCTCGGCATGGCAGTTAGTAATACGCAATCAAAATCGCTCATAAAAACCGGGGTACCTTACAACCTCGATCTTATAAAAGCTGAAAGATCAAGAATAGATGCAGCCCTGAAAGAAACCGGTTATGGATGCAGATACCACTATAGGCAATAACATGGTTAATCTTTATGTAACTATAAAAGGCTCAACTCCGTTAGCAGCCCGCAGGCCTTTTGTAATTAATGAAATAAATATTTATCCAAATTACACCCTGTCAACTGCAGGTGTTGATACCTCTCATGCCTACGAAACTTTTTATAAAGGCTATTATGTAATTGATAAAGACAAAATGTTTAAGCCGAAACTTTTTGAACATATCATGCAGTTTAAGCCAAACGATTTGTATAACAGGAAAGCGCATAATATTGCATTAAACAGGCTTATAAATCTTGGTGTTTTTAAATTTGTAAAAAACAGGTTTGAGGTTGACCCGTACACTGATGAATTAAACACCTTTTATTATTTAACGCCACTTCCTAAAAAAACTTTGCGTGCAGAACTATCCGGAGATACAAAATCGAACAACAATGTAGGCTCCGTAGTTACGCTTAGCTGGAGAAATAAAAACGCTTTTAAAGGTGCAGAGTTGCTTGCAGCAAATGCTTACATAGGCTCCGAAGTGCAATATAGCAGCAGCCAGCTTGGCTTTAATACATACAGGGCGGGTGCAGAAGTTTCCCTGACTGTTCCTAAATTTATTTTTCCTTTTCTGGTTTTTAATACAACGGGTGCATACGTTCCTAAATCTTACGCACGGATAGGCTACGATGTACTTAACCGCTCAAAGCTATATACATTAAATTCGTTTAGAACTGATCTCGGTTATACATGGAAACCTGACGAGCGAAAGGAATACAGAATTAATCCGGTATCGGTAAATTATGTACAGCCACTAAATATAACCCAAAGATATCTGGACAGCATAAAAGGTGTAAACGGCAGGCCCGGGGATTTTACCCTCAAAAAAGCAATTGAAAAACAATTTATCATTGGCTCAAATGCTACTTACAGTTATGATGAACTGGTGAATGATCCCAAAGGAAAAGGATGGTTTGTAACTTACAATTTAGATCTTTCAGGAAACATAATCGGGCTTATTGCACATCCCGATTTGAAGAGTGGAGATACCGTGAAATTTTTTGGAGCCCCTTATTCTCAGTATGTGAAAACCGAAGGTGATCTCCGTCATTATTCAAGATTGGGCACAAAAACTATCTGGGCAAACCGAATTGATCTTGGTTATGGATTGCCTTATGGAAACTCATACCAATTGCCTTACATTAAGCAGTTTTTTATAGGTGGAAATAATAGTCTGCGGGGTTTTAGAAGCAGAACGTTAGGACCTGGAACCTACCGGGCATCAGATGCCGACAGCAGCAATTTTTACCCTGATCAATCCGGTGATATAAAGCTGGAAATGAACACTGAATTAAGATATAAATTCACCAGTATAATTGAAGGCGCCTTGTTTTTAGAAGGCGGAAATATCTGGCTGAAAAATAAAGATATAGACAAGCCCGGTGCTGAATTTACAAAAGATTTTTATAAGCAGCTTGCTGTTGATGCCGGTGTTGGTATAAGATTGGATCTGCAAATTCTATTGCTCCGGTTAGATGTTGCAGTGCCGTTACGTACACCCTGGGTCACAACAGGCAAAACGCCGGTTAACTTCGGCAATTATGTTATAAACTTAGCGATAGGTTACCCAATTTAGTTAGCATTATCAACTCTTATCCAGGACTTTAACCATGCAATATTTTTGTAACGGGTAAAGAAGC
>CAXSEB010000139.1:0-1815 GCA_964235805.1 uncultured Chitinophagaceae bacterium
TTGTTAATAACTATTGAAGTATGATTGTATGATTGCTATTACCGTATTAAAACAACAGAGCCTTTTTTACTAATTTTTTTATCGGTATAATCTATTCCCTCCACTATCCATACATAAACCCCGGAATCCTGCGGCTTGCCATTTACTTTTCCATCCCAACCTTTACCTTGCTGAGTTGAACTGAATACTTGTTTACCCCAACGATTGTAAACTTTGAAATAAGAGAGCGTTTTCATTCCTAACGGTATAGGCCTGAACACATCATTTCTACCATTATTGTCAGGTGTAAAAGCGTTGGGCACATACAACCCCGGATCAACTTTGTACACAGTTACATTGATAGTATCAGTATCTACACAACCTGACTGATTAACGGTTAAAACATATTGTTGTGAAGCACTTAAACGAGCCACCGGGTTATTTATGTTATTATTATTTAAGCCAATTGAAGGTTCCCATAAATAGAACTCTCCGCCGGAAGCATTCAATTGTAAAGGTTGATTTATAACAACCGTTGTGTCAGACGGTCCTGCTTCAGCAACTATATTAAGCACCCGAATTGCTATAGATTTACTTACCGGTTTGGGACAACCCAACGTGTCAGCAACAGTTACCTTATAAGCAACATCACTTGTTGGGCTTACAAGCGGGTTTGAAATATTTGGATTATCTAAAAAAGCAGCCGGAGACCATTTATAAATACTTCCGCCTGTCGCATTTAGTCTGATAGTATTGCCACTGCATATGGATGTATCGTTATTTATCGTAGCATTAGGGTATGGAGTTGCCTTAACAATTATCGCATCAGTATTTTCGCATTTACCGATAGAAGCAGTTAAACTGTATGTGGTAGTAATTAATGGCGTTGCAACAGGATTTTTTAAGGTATCGTTATTTAACGAGTTTGACGGAGACCATTTAAATTTTAAGGCATCACTTACAGGGGTAAGTGTTATAGCGTCTGTACTACAAATACTGGTATCGTTACCTGCATTTAACGTAACAGTTGTCCTTACATCTACAAATACAGAATCGCTCCCTTTACAACCAAAAGCATCAGAAAAGTTTGCATAATACCTGGTTGGCACATCAGGGCTAACTAATGGTGATGCACTATTTTGATTGCTGATATTATAAGCAGGAGTCCAGAAAAAAGTACCTGTACCAACGGCATTAAGCTGCAGAGTGTCTATTGCACATATCAATGTGTCGTTGGTTATTTTAAAATCAGGTTTATCCTTTATAGGTACAGAAATAGTTGCCGTATCTATACAACCTTTGGTATTGGTAGTAATCAGCTGAACATTGTAATTATCGGAAGAACTAAAAATATGAGATGGGTTTTGCAGGTGTGATGTATCATCTGTTGTTTGAGGTTCACCAAAATTCCAGACCCAGCTATTTACGGTTCCATAACGGCTTTTAGTAGTATCAGTAAATTGAATAGGTGTGTTTTTACATTGACCGGTAGTTGTAAAGCCAGGAAAAAATCCCGGGTACACTTTTACAATTTGAGTGGTAGAATCTGAGCATGCCTCGCCCAGGTTTACAATCAATTTATAAGTGTAGACGCCGGTATCACTATATACATGTGCAGGCGTAGCAGAGGTTGATGTATTAAGATTGCCACTGTTTGGATCTCCAAAATCCCAAAAGAATGTTTTATTTAAAGGAGAAGGATTAGCATTTGAAAAGTTAACAGAAAACCCGTCGCATGTTACTGGCTTAAGTGTTAATTCAGCACCGGGCACATCGCAGTTTCCAACGTTTACAATAAAGTCTTTTCTATGCTCGGCGATAAATTTTTGATTTCTA
>CAXSEB010000139.1:1825-6533 GCA_964235805.1 uncultured Chitinophagaceae bacterium
ACCTTCTGGCGGAGCAACACCAGTAATTACACCTGTTGACCGGTTAATTGTAGCTTGTTCACCTAAAGGCGCTTCGCCCGAAAAGTTGCCTACATAAGAAACAGCGGCATAGGGTGGTGCGGAAGGATTTATAGGATTTGCATTAAGAGCACCTCCGCCGTTATATGCGTCTATAAAGGAGTACACTAAAGAATCCTCATCAATATCAGTGCCTCCAAAATTTAAAGTGAAATCCCTGTTCTGGCATAACAAATCAATGCTTGTTGAAAAAGTGGGACTGTTATCGTTGATAGCAGGAATTACACAAGCATAGGTTGAGCCTGTACCACCTGTTCCGTTAGCTGTGAACACATTGTTTAAAGGATTTACCCTGCAACAAGTTTGAAATGATGCAGTGTACCCGTTATTATTATTGGGAAGTTCGACAGTTATAGGATAATAGCCTACATGATAATCCAGATCATCCGCATTTTTTACACAAGGAGGATAGGCGTTAATTTTTACCGGCTCTTCATTTTTGATATTTACATTAAAAGGCTGATCAAAAGCAGGATACTGGCTGTTATTGTCGTTATTGAATATTCTGATATAAACGTTTGCAGGCATCGGTGCCCCGGTTGTATGCTGATCCCGAAATAGTTTGAGTGTTATACGAAACGTTCTAGTATTCGGTTGACTTCCTGGCCCTAAGTATTCATAGATCATCTCACCTCCTGTAATATGACTGGCAAAAGAAACACAACTATATATTGCAAGGAAAAGAGTGAAGAGGATTTTTTTCATTCGGGAAGATAAATTTACTGCACTTTAACCAGAAACAATGCAAAAATAGTTAGAGTGCAATTACTAAAAAATGCTATTATAATATTTAGAGGGTCTTCATATTTAAACTATCTACAAAATACTTTTGTGCTTCGTCTTGTCGTAGAATAAGCCTACTAACAACTAATTTAAATACGGAAAATGTTCCGACACATCTTGGAGTAAAAACATTACAAGCTTTTTCACTGCTGTTAGAATAAAACTCAAATTCAAACGTTTCTTACTATTTATGTTGCTCAGTATATATAACGTGCGTTTTACATTAAGGTTAAGGCTATCGGTTTATTGTAGTTTTTTTTCTAATTGATAATCATTCGTTATCTATTAATCAGGCAATGCGATGCAGTTAATTTACATGATGAGATGCCTGCTACAATGCAGTTATGCTCTATTTAGAATCTAAATCCAATATTGATCTAATATGAATAAACCTACGCTGACTCTTTTAATATTGTTACACTTAGCAATATTGCCAAAACTATTTTCTCAGAATGTAAGCATCAATTCAACAGGTAATTTGCCAGATGGTAGTGCCATGCTTGATGTAAGCAGTACTACAAAGGGATTTTTAATGCCTAGAATGACCTCCGTGCAAAGAGATGCTATTGCTTCTCCCGCCACCGGGCTTACTATTTTCAACACTTCCCTCGTTGCCTATCAGGTAAATACAGGAACACCGGCAAGTCCGGTTTGGTCTACGCTGGGAACGGGCAGCGGATCAGTAAGTTCTGTATCCATAACCACAGCCAATGGAATAAGCGGTACAGTTGCTACGCCTACCACAACTCCCGCTATATCACTAACACTTGGCGCAATTACTCCTTCGAGCGTAGCTGCTACAGGTAACGTGACAGGCTTGAATTTATCTGGTACTAACACAGGTGATGAAAGCCTCGCAAGCATTAAATCGAAACTTGGTATCACAACTTTATCCGGAAGTAACACAGGCGACCAAACAATAACACTTACCGGCAACGTAACAGGGTCAGGTACGGGTAGTTTTGCTACCACAATTGCAAACAATGCGGTTACTTATGGTAAAATGCAGGCGGTTAGCGCAACAAGTAAATTGTTAGGAAGTTCTACTGCTACTACCGCAGTTCAGGAAATTACTTTAGGAACCGGTTTGAGTATGACAGGAACAACACTTAATAGTACAAGCTCCGGAGGAACCGTAACTTCAGCCTCAGTAGTTACGGGAAATGGATTTGCTGGTACTGTCGCAACAAATACAACCACACCTGCTATAACCTTAACTACCACCGTAAATGGTATGGTTAAAGGCAATGGCACAAGTTTATCGGCCGCAATAGCAGGAACGGATTACGCACCAGGCACATCTGCAAATGCTACAGGCATAGTAAAATCGACAACAGGTACGGGGGCATTAACAACCGCTGTAGCTGCTGATTTTCCAACTCTTAATCAAAATACCACGGGCAATGCTGCAACTGCAACCACAGCAACAACCGTGTCAAATTCGGCAATAACAAATACAAAATTAGCAGACATGGCAGCCCTGACTATAAAGGGTAATGGCACTGCCAGCACCGCAGCTCCTACAGACTTATCAGGCACACAGGTAACAGCAATGCTTAATAACTTTACGCCTACATTAAAAGGTTTAGTGCCATTAAGTGGTGGCGGAACTTCTAACTTTCTAAGAGCAGATGGTATCTGGCAACCAGTTTCAACAACTGCCTGGGGCCTAACAGGTAACGCCGGAACAACTGCTGGCACAAACTTCTTAGGAACCACTGATGCGCAGGACATGGTTTTTATGGCTAACAACACTGAGAAGTTAAGACTTATCAATTCTACTTCAGAAATAAAAATCGGAAATGCCGATTCTGGCGTCATAAAGGCAACAAAAGAATTTGCTATAAGAGAAGATAATGATGTATATGGTCCATCTGTACTTAGATTAAGAAACAGGACTGGGGAAAACGGTGCTATCTTCGAAACAATTGGATCATCGGCAAGCCTTGTAGATCTGCGTTTTAAAACAGGTACAGTAGCATCTACATTGGCTAGTAACCTGCGTTTCGAAACACGGGGTAGCTCGATGCATGTTACAGGTAACACAACAGAATGGCAGATTGGACAGCCTGCTGCTCCCGCCATGGTGGTCAGTGCTTCAGGCTCGGGAAATTCAGCTTTATTGCTCGGCAATTTTGGGATCGGGAATTCTAATCCTTCTGAAAAACTTGATGTTACCGGCAACTTTAAATTTAGCGGTGCTTTAATGCCTAATAATCTTTCTGGAACAGCCGGGGATTTGCTTGTATCAGGTGGCAATGGTGCCGCTCCTACATGGTCAAACCAGGCATCGTTATTAAGTAGCACGGCTTGGGTAAAAGGAGGTAATAGTGTAGGTTCAGATGAAAATATAGGAACAACAACGGCTGTTGATCTACCCTTTATTACGGATAATACGGAAAGAATGCGCCTGAGCGCAGCTGGCAATCTTGGGATTGGTGCTTCTGTGTCAGATAAGGAAAATTCAGAAAGACTGCTGGTAGATGCCGGATCTAAAAGCTACAACGTAATAAGTGGAAGGGGGGATCTTGATAACTATATTCAATTGAATATAAAAAATATTAATAAAGGTGCTTCCGCAAGCTCAGATATAGTGGCAACTAACGATGAGGGTACAGAAGATAACGGTTTAAATTATATAGATATGGGCGTTAATTCTAGTGGCTATATAAGTAAAAACGTTTTAGGAGGTGCAAATACTGCGTATTTGTATAGTACCGGGAGTGATCTTGCAATAGGTAATGCTGTACAGGAGAAGAGTCTTATCATGTTTACAGGTGGAATAGACTACTCCAACGAAAGGATGCGGATAGACGGTAGTGGTAATGTAGGGATCGCTACTACAAATCCTTCGGAAAAGCTGGATGTAAATGGAAATCTGAAATTTACCGGCGCATTAATGCCATCTGGCACGGCAGGCAATTCCGGTGAATTTCTTACATCCGCTGGCAGCGGCACCGCACCAACCTGGGTAAACGGAACATCTTTCATAAACGATATTGCCTGGACAAGAGGTGGTAATAACACGACCTCTTTACAAAATATTGGAACAACCTCAAATTTTGCGCTTCCCTTTATAACGAATAATACTGAGAAAATGAGGTTAAGTACTGGAGGTAATCTTGGCATCGGCGCTACGGTTACAGATGGGATTAATGCGGAAAAATTACTGGTAGATGCAGGTACTACATCTTATAACGTTATAAGTGGCAAGGGCAACTTAAACAGTTATCTTCAGTTAAATATAAAAAATATAAACGCCGGAACCACAGCCAGTTCTGATGTAGTTGCTACCAATGATGCAGGCACAGAAGCTAACGGACTCAATTTTGTTGATATGGGCGTTAACTCAAGTGGAAATACAAGCACAGGTATTCTTGGGGGCGCTAATACGGGTTATTTGTACAGTACAGGAAGTGACTTTTCCATAGGCAATGCAACGGCCAGCAAAAGCCTGCTATTATTCACAGGAGGCACAACTTCAGCCAGCGAAAGAATGCGTATTGATGGAAGTGGTAATGTGGGCATAGGCACAACAACACCATCAACAAGGTTGCATGTTTATGGAACTAATCCATTAACCTTAACAGGAGTGCAAACGGGCACCACTACATCAACAGACAGCATACTAACCATAACCAGCGGGCTTGTCAAAAAAATTCCAGTGTCTACTTTTTCTACACCTGCTAATAGCTGGACTCTTGGCGGAAATGGTGTTACATCAGCACAAAATATTGGGACTACAACAAATTTTGATTTTCCATTTATCACCAACAATACAGAGAGAATGCGGCTTAGCGCTGGCGGTAATCTTGGCATAGGCGCAACAGTTACCGATGGCACAAAC
>CAXSEB010000140.1:0-333 GCA_964235805.1 uncultured Chitinophagaceae bacterium
GCTACTATCAAGCCATCTGCCCAATAAGTATTTAAAAATTCACCATTTAAATAAGTATGAATCTTAATCATTGGTGATGTATCTTTTTTATGGATAGTCACTTCATTCAGCGCATAGGGTACCTTGCCAAATAAAGGCATATTTGCATCAAGATGAAGCAACGTTCTTTTGTCAAGTACATATGTCCTGTTCACCAAAGCGTTTACGGCGCTATGCAGTTCATCTTTTCCTATGCTTGCCAAAAAGCCAAGACGTCCATAGTTTATACCGAGTACGGGTATGCCTTTATCCTGTACAAATGTTACAGTGTCCAAAAGGGTCCCATCTCCGCCA
>CAXSEB010000140.1:343-6492 GCA_964235805.1 uncultured Chitinophagaceae bacterium
GGCTAATAATACAATCAATATCCTCATCCAAATCTTCCGCACAATTAAAGGTTGAATATTTATCAGGGATTGTTATAGCAGAATAGAACTGGTTAAAAAAATCCTGGTATATAACCGGCTTAATTTTAAATGCTGCCAGCTCATCCAATAACAACTTTATATCCTGGTGCCGGGCAGTTTCCAAACCCCTGCTGTAAATTGCAATACGCATAATAATTAGCTAAACATTTCTATTACTTAAAACCCCGTCCTGTTATTAACAACAAGTCGTTTTTGACCTAATTGGTTTAAACTATAATCTAACCGGATATGAATGTCGTATAGCGTAAGTATATCCAGCCCAACACCGGTTGTAGATAATAATTTATTGTTTAACCGGGTAGCAGGTTTTTCATTAGAGTAAACATAACCGAAATCTGTAAATGCCTTTGCAAAAAACTTAAAAGGAATTTTATTATAAGTTTTCGATTTAAAGAAAGTAGGAATTGTAAAGTTCAAAATCTCTCTTTTTACGTTAAACTTAGCTGTGCTAAAAGCTACTCCATCTATCGCATAATATTCTAAACCTCTTAAGTAAGTGTCTTTATCACCTAAGGCTCTTTGATTAATATACGCTTGCTTAAATGGTAACTTTATTTTACCGGCAAATTGCAGGCTTGTGTACCACTTTTTACCAAGAGATCTGAATTTATTGTATTCACCTTCTATTGAAAACATGTTTATACCTCCCTTTAAACCGAGACCCTGCTTTTGTAAACTTACGAACTTAGAGATTCCTTCAAGCGGATATAAAATGTTGTCTACATCGGTGTATTGCAAGGTATAAGTAAGATCAACATAGCCCTGCGTAGTTGAGTTATGATTGAAATACCGGGTATTAAAATTTGTGCTTATGATTGAATCAGAAACCTGCATGTGAGAGTATGCTACACTTAAAATTTGTATCTGCTTAATCGCCTTCCTGATGGTGTAGCCACCATTTATGTACCAGTAATCTCTTACAAATCCGCCATTTTTAAAATAGGCAAAACTGTTATCATAATTTGTTTTGTAAGCTATTTCTTTTGATTGCGCAAAGCCGGCACCAACATAAAATCCTTCTGTTAATTTAGCATTAGAATATGGCACGCTGTAAGAAGCTGAGATATTTCTTGTATAGCCATTTAATATGTAAAGCCGTAGCGGATCTTTGCGCCCCGATAAGTTATAATGTGCAAATTTCATCCCGTAATTAACCCGTGTAAGGCTTGCTTTATATTTTGTGAGCCATTCATCAAACGACCTGTCTACTAATTGAAACTGTGGTATCGGGAATACATAAAATCTTTCTTTTACGGTAACAATAATATCGCATTCAAATGCATTAAGCAAAATAGGCTCAACCTTTACTGTAACAAACAAGGTTGTATTATAGATATGTTGTCTTATTTGCTCAAGCCGGTTACTTAATGTTGATATTAGAATGGAATCGCCGGCGCTAATTGCCATCTCTCTTTTAATTATATAGTCCTTGGTTTTTTTATTTCCTGTTATTACGATCTTTCTTAAGCTTAGCCAACCCGGTTGAAGAAGCGGAACTAAGCTCAGGTAAATTTTGCAAAGTCTCTATATCGTTTTTTTGAGCAGAGGAAGATAGATACAGGCAACACAAGGTAAATACAAGTAACAACTTACCAGCAATAATCGTCAGGTGTTTAGCAAGTGTCAAAATAATTTACAAGTTTTACACGTATAGCCGTGATTGTAAATTTACTTCATTTTAAGGGCTGTAATAAGTTTTATTAAATATCAAGATAGTTCATCAGGTGGAGGTAATTACTTTGAATGTCGTTCTCAAATTTTTCTTCTCCAAAGTAATGAATAACATTGTACTCATAACGTTCGAAAGCAGCAACGATTGTAGATAATTCTTTTTTATTTATATGGATAGTTACCCTCAATAAACCGGTTTCCGGCTGGATGGTAGTATTTAGATGCAAAACATGTGCATCGTTACTTTCTACAATCCTGCTTATTTCTGAAATAGTAAATTGGTTTCTTTCCATTTCTAAAACTATGATGCCACCAATTTCCTGGGAGCCGGAAAAGTCGCCAAGAGTTTTAAGTAACGTTTGGCCGGATATGGTTCCAATTAACTCTTTTTCGAAATTTATAACAGGTACAACATTGGTTTGAAACTGGTTACTGATATTTACAGCCTGCAAAAAATGATCGTTTTCGTTTATAGAGGCCGAAATAAAATCTCTTTGTAAATGTTCGATAATTGCATTTTTATTATGTACATCTAACAAATCTTCTTCACTTATAAGACCAAGATATTTTTCTTCTGCAACAACCGGCAGGTGACTCACTTTAAAATCACTTACCAATTGCAGTGCTTTTGCAACTGTATCCTGTAATTGTAATTGAGGTACGTTATTATTATTTAATTCTACAGCTAACATCTATTGTAATTGTTTTTGAAGAACCTTTCAAAGGATAGACAGTAAATGTTACAAAACTGTTGCAAACGGAGTTTTTATTTTGGCAATGAAGCCACTTAATATCGTGTTAAATTCTCCGGGAACTTCCATCATTGGCGCATGACCGCATTTATCAATAAAATGCAGCTCGCTGTTGGGAATAAGCTTATTAAATTCTTTGGCTACAAAAGGGGGTGTAATAGTATCATTGTTGCCCCAGATTAAACATGTAGGCTGCTTTATGTTTTTTAATTCTTCTCCCAGGTTATTTCTTATTGCCGATTTTGCAAGAGCGATTATCTTGATAACCTTTATCCGGTTATTTGTAATTTCAAAACATTCGTTTACTAATTCGTCGGTTGCCATGGCAGGATCATAAAAAGTAAGCTGGGTTTTCTTTCGTATATATTCCTTATCTCCCCGCTTTGGATAACTATCTCCCATACCGTTTTCAAAAAGCCCTGAGCTGCCTGTAAGTGTTAATGATTTTATCCGTTGCGGATGACTTAAAATGTAAACAAGAGCAACATGGCCACCAAGAGAATTGCCTACCAAATGAATATTTTTATAATCCCTGGCTTCTATAAACCTGTTTACAAATTTTTTTAAACCGCCAACTGAAGTATGCAAAAGATCTAACTCAAAAAGTGGCAGCATGGGCACTACAACCTTATTCGTATCCTTAAAATGTGCTATTAGGTATTGGAAATTACTTAAAGCTCCAAACAGCCCATGCAGTAACACCAGAGGTTCGCCTTCACCTTCTTCGATGTACTTGAATTTGCCGCTTTGTTTTATTTCGTAATCCATTTATTAAGCAGCCGTAAGCTTTAAGCAGCGGCTTCAATTTGTATTAAAATTACTGTTTCTATGCAAAAAAAAAGTGAAATAAAAATAGATAACTGTTTTGTCAGGCCGTTTTCTTTGCCATTCCACCAAAGAAAGCTTCAAGGTCAGTGAACATGTTTTTAAATATTGGAATAATTTTCCCAATGTTGTTAATCACCTTGGGCCCCCATGGCGCAATGTATGGATATGTTTTTGAACCTGCTATAACATCTGCGTTAATAAGCATGAGCTTATTTGCATAGAATAAAAAAATACTGAATATAATTGTGTAAACTGCTATATATAATATTATACCTCCAATACTATCAAGCCACCCAAGCATTGCAAGTTGTACGGTTTTTTTTATTAACCTGGCTAACAGGCTCACCAATAATAAAACAATCAGTAATACTAGAACAAAAGAAATAAGCGGCAGCCATTTTGTAGCACCAATCACACTGTTCTTTAAATAGTCAGCTACATAAACTGAAAGCTTCAATGCTGCTGCAAGGCCTATCATTATTGCAAAGAAAGATACAATGCCAAGAATAAATCCCTTACTTATGCCCCTGAAGATGGCAACTATTATTATTATTATACAAATTATATCTATTAGCATAAAGAGCTTATTTTGAAGCCAGCAATTCCTTAACTATCCCTGCAATTGTTTTGCCATCTGCCTTACCGGATAACTGCTTATTGGCTATGCCCATAACTTTACCCATATCTGCAGGCGACGATGAACCTGTTTCTTTTATAACGTTTCCTATAATTTCCTTAAGCTCTTCTGCATTTAATTGCTTTGGAAGAAACTTTTCAATGATCTCAATTTCTTCTCTTTCTTTCCCTGCAAGATCATCACGGTGTTGCTGTTCATAAATTTCAAGTGAATCTTTTCTTTGCTTAACCAGTTTTTGCAACAACTTTGTTTCATCTTCTTCACTGATCATTCCGCCAGCACCTTCGGCAGTTTTTGCATTTATAATGGCAGCTTTTATTGCTCTTAACGACCTTAACGCTTTTTCATCCTTAGCCAGCATAGCGGCTTTAAGGTCTGTCATTACTTTTTCTTCTAAAGGCATATAAATCTGTTTATGATTTTCACTTTGTCGCTTTATAAAAATTATTGGTCTTTCGGTTGTAATTGAGAGTTGATAAATTTTTGTTTAAAATTCTTAGCAAACTCTTTTATATCACTGCTTAGTTCTTTTTGTTTAGTTGCTCTTTCAAAAGTATCAGCCATTGTAGAAAAGATTTGAAAATAAAAATCGGCCATTTCATCTACCATCATATCCTTCGTCCACAGATCGATGCGCAAAGCAGTTTTATCGGTCCCATCCCAAAAAGCGATACACATGGCTTTCGCTTTCTGAGCCATATCTGTGTTGCTGTCAGTGGCGTTCCAACTTATCTGCTGGGGAATTTTATCCGGGTCAAGAAGCACATCTATTGTTATGGTTGTCTGGTTCATTAATTACTTCATGATGTTTAGTAAATGTAAAGGTACTGTGTTAACTACTTGCTTTTACAATACTCTTCCAAAGTAACGCAGATGATTGGTCCCAGGTGAAATGTTTAATGCGTTCTATTCCATTTTTGAAAAGAGTTTGCCTTAAGTTCTCATCTTTAAAAATCAATGCCAGCTTTTGACCAATTTCTGCGGAGTTATCAAAATCTACATATAATACGGCATTTGAATATAATTCAGGCAAAGGTTCAGCATTGCTGGTTATCACCGGAACGTTATAACTTATCCATTCAAAAAGTGACAATTGCAAGTCAGCATAACAGGGAAAATAAATAATGCAATATGCCGCGGCAATAACCTTCTTTAGTCCGGATTGAGGTAATGTATGTATAAGCCTTACATCGTTCCTGTATTTGAATAATTTAAGGCTTTCAGTAAATTTTTCTGGCAAGCTGTCATCAGAAACGATTAATAATCTCATATTGCTTTTCTGCCATTTTTTAAAATGAGAAAACCCTTTAAGCAGGTTTAACAAGATATTTTGCTGTGAGACATTGCCGAAGAAAATAAAGTATTCATATCCATCAGCATTTTGTTCTTTTATTTCTTCCCTTTCCTTCCAAGAGAGTGGTTCTTTTACATTGCTGATGCCATGATATACGATATCAATTTTAGTGTCATCGGCTCTATAATCTTTAACAAGTTCATCTTTAGAAAACAGGGAATCGGTAACGATAATTTTTGCTTTTTTAATCACATAATAAAATATCTTTTTATAGATGAGTTGATAACTTTTTTTTATGAAGTTATCAACTGGCAAATAAGGTTGAGATGCAATAAAGCATTGCCTTGTATTAGTAAGCAGTGAACAAAAAGCATCTGCATTTACTATAACATCTGCGCTATGCTTTTTTAAAAGAGAGGACACTTTTATGTTGTACAAAGCTTTTGCTATAAAGCCCGGATACTTGATTGGTACAGCAATGAATATGCTATTAGCAAATTCATGACACGAAGCATCCAGTGCAGCTTGAGAAAAAAAAATGAAAGAATGTTGTGGATGCTGCTTTGTAATTCTATTAAAACATTGATAAATAAACTGTAAGTAACTGCTTTGGTATGCCTTTGTAAAGTGCCTCGTGTTTATGGCAATAACCATTTAGGAGAGTTGATAATTGACAATTGAAATTGATAATTATTGAATAAAAGGTATCAATTATAAAACTATTAATTATCTGTTATTTCAGCACCTTCATCTTCACGGTTTCAATCCGGGTTTCGCTCACATTTAAAATGTCAAATTCATAATCGTCAATTATAATGCGATCCTTTTGTTTAGGTATTTCTTCATGTTGGCTGATGATGTAACCAGATAAGGTACCTGTTTCCTC
>CAXSEB010000141.1:0-6478 GCA_964235805.1 uncultured Chitinophagaceae bacterium
ACATTGCGTCAGCACAACTCTTCAAAGAAATTGTAATATAACTAGATACCAAGATATGTTTCGCAGCGTGCTATTTTGCTAAACTTTGAATGATATCGTACTTAGTTACAATGTGAAAAATGCCGCTTTCATCTTTGCTCAATACAGCTCCATTTTCTTTTGTTATTAAATTACTCAACCGCTCTACACGTGTATCAAAAGAAACCATAGGATAAGGTTTTTCCATAACAGATTCTATTGTTTGACTTTTTATTTCCGGGTTAGAAATAACCTTGCTGAACAACCCGCCTTCGCTTAGCGATCCTACTATGCCTTCGCCATTCATTACAGGAATATTTTCAATTTCATACCTCTTCATTAATTCTATTGCTTCGGCAACTGTTTGTTTAGGATCGATAGTCACCAAACGTTTACTGTCCCTGCCATTTACCAAATCTTTAAATGTTTTTACATCTAAAAATCCACGCTCCATCATCCAGTGATCATTATATATTTTAGCAATGTAACGGCTGCCATGATCACAAAATGCAACCACTACAACATCGTCTTTTTTCAATTCACTCTTCAACTGGAGCAGACCCTGTAATGCAGTACCAGAGCTGTATCCCACAAAAATGCCTTCTTCCCGGGAAATACGCCTGGCCATAAGTGCGCCGTCTTTATCTGTAACCAGTTCGAACTTATCAATAAGGCTCATATCATAATTAGCCGGTACAAAATCTTCGCCAATGCCTTCGGTTATATATGGATGGACTTCACTCATATCAATCTCGCCGGTATCGTGAAACTTTTTTAATAATGATCCGTACACATCAATAGCCCACACTTTTATGTCAGGGTTTCTCTCTTTCAAATATTTACCAGCACCGGTTATTGTTCCTCCTGTGCCGGTTGCTATAACAAAGTGTGTTATCTTACCTTCTGTCTGCTCCCATATTTCCGGCCCGGTGCTTTCATAATGTGCCTGGCGGTTTGCAAGATTATCATATTGATTCATATGATAAGAATTAGGGACTTCTTTTGCGAGCCTTGCAGAAACGGAATAATAACTGCGTGGATCTTCAGGATCAACATTGGTTGGGCAAACAATAACTTCAGCGCCAACTGCTTTTAAAATATCAACCTTTTCCTTTGATTGTTTATCTGTTGTAGCAAAAATACATTTGTAGCCTCTTACACATGCAGCAAGCGCCAAACCCATGCCTGTATTGCCTGACGTGCCTTCTATTATTGTTCCACCTGGTTTTAATTTGCCTTCTTTTTCCGCCACTTCTATCATTTTCAGCGCCATGCGGTCTTTAATTGAGTTTCCCGGATTGAAGTATTCAACTTTTGCTAAAACTGTGCAGGGCAGGTGTTTTGTTATCTTATTTAATTTTACCAGCGGTGTATTACCAATAGTATCCAGAATGCTGTTAAGCCACATAAAGCGTATTTGAAGTAAAGATAATAAAGCCTTTATATAAGGTAAACGGATTATTAATAATGCCGTTTATACTTTTTATGAGCGAGCATTATAATAGCGCCTGCAACAGTAAGCCACATTCCTATGGAAGTATTTTTAACGAGGTTTTCAAAATTACTTGTGGTTAATTTAGAAACATCTATCGCATGTTGTTTGTTTCCCATTAATATAAGAACCGTAATTGTTATCAATAATAAGAATGGAAGAATCTTAAACAATATAGCTGCTCCGGAAGGCAAAAAATTTGTGAAGCTGTCAACTAAAATAAATAATGCGCACAATGGAAATATCAATAAAATATAGTTGCCTAATTTAACGCCATGCATTACAAGGCTTAACCCTGATGCACTTGTTGTGCCATGTAACCATGGTAGAAAAAATCCGGCAAGAACTAAAAGCGATCCCCAAAAACCTGCGGATTTAATAAAGTCGTTACGGTGGTCGGCAAAGGTATAAGGCCTTGATCTTATTGTTTGCGTTGTTGCCTTATCAGAAATAATAGCCGGTACTGCAGCCCCGCAAAACACACAAAACTTACTATCAGCAGGAATACTTTTGCCGCACTTTGAACAGTATATCATAACTATGATTTAGATTATAATTTAAATTGCCTTAGATCGTATCAAATACAATTATCGTACAAAGAACGGTAACAACTGTAAACTAATTCTTTAAAACTTCCAATGCTTTTTTAACCAATACATCTTCTGCATTACTTACTTCAAACAAGCCTTCATTGCGCCATATTTGCCGTGCTGTTAAAATTTTAATTTGTTTACTAAGATTAGTTTTTTCCTTATCACCAAGTAAACTCAAATTCACCGAATCCTTTGCGGCATAATTCTTAAGATCATTCCATGTAGCAATATCCATAGTATAGTTTCTTTCAAAATCTTCGGGGGATTTGTATGCAGCAAATTGACTTTTATTTGCAAGAAAATTTTTATAAACAAAATCAGATATCGTTCCTTTAGTTAGCGCCTTGGTGATTTCTGCGTTGTAAATAAGCGTATCAATAGCAACGAAGACATCGGGAGTAATTCCGCCGCCGCTATACACTACTTTCCCGCTATGCGTTTTGTAAGCTTTTGCATTGGTATGTTTTATAGAATCTGCGGACACTTCTTCGCCGTGATGATACCTGTTCATAAGCTCATCTTTATAAGCCTGAGCTCCGTTTGCGTAAGACTTTTGGATACTGCGGCCAAGAGGAGTGTAGTAGCGGGCCACTGTTAACCTCACTCCCGAACCATCACTTAACTCATACTGTTCCTGCACAAGGCCTTTTCCAAAAGTTCTTCTTCCAATAATAGTTGCTCTTTCCCAATCCTGCAAAGCACCAATTAATACTTCACTTGCCGAGGCAGTACCATCATCCGCCAACACTGCTAACTTACCTGTTTCAAAAATGCCCTGCCGCTTACACCTGTATTCTCTTTTTTCAGAATGCTTGCCTTCGGTATAAGTAATCAGCTTGTCATCACTTAAAAACTCATCAGCAATATCTGTGGCTTCAGTTAATATTCCACCGCCATTGTCCCGTAGATCAAGTATCATGCTTTGCATTCCCTGCTTTTTCAAGCTTTCTACTGCCTGCATAAATTCTTTGTAAGTAGTTTCAGAAAATTTGTTAAGCCGAATGTAGCCGGTTTTATCGTATATCATGTAGGCCGCATCAAGGCTATTCAACGGTATCATTCCACGTGTTATTGATATCGTTTGTAGCTTTTTTTCTCTCAATACTTTTACATTTACTTTAGTTCCGCTGGTTCCGCGTAGCAATCTTTTGATTTTGTCGGCGGTGATTTTTATACCGGCCACGGCAGTATCATCTACCTGTATAAACTGGTCTCCAACCTGCAGGCCGGCTTTAAAAGAAGGCCCATCTTTTATCACATTTAAAATATTTATAGTATCGTTTAATAATTTATACTCTACACCTATGCCATAAAAGCCACCGGCAAGGTCGTCTTTAATATCTTCAAGTTCTGAAGCCGGTAAGTATATGGAATGTGGATCCAGCTGATTCAACATGCCTTCTATGGCTTTATCACCAAGCGAATCGACCGGTATGTCATCTACATATTTATTTTCAATAAGATTTATGACTTCATCAACGGGTTTTCTTTTTTCTACATAAAAAAAACTTTTACCTGGCATGTTTTCTTTAATTCTAAAGCCAATAAACATTCCTGCAACCATAATAATGCTGAAAAGCAAGGGAAGCCAAACCTGTAATTTTTTCTTCTGCATGGGTATTTTAAATTGAGCTATTTTTAGTTACAAATTTCATTAAATAACATGAGATAAATATGCCGTCCGTAAAATTGATTGCAGACAGTGGTTCTACAAAAACAGGATGGTGCGTTACCGGGCTTAAGAAGAAAAAGATTTTCACAACGCAGGGCATTAGTCCTTACTTCTTAAACGGTAAACAAATTGAGGAGATTTTAACCAAAGACGTAAAATCTAAATTAAAGAATCTACTTGTTGATGAGATATACTTTTATGGTACCGGCTGCATGAATCCTGGTAACGCAAAACTTGTTAGAGCAGCCATAAAGAAAGTGTTTCCTAAAGCCCAAATAAATGTTGATCACGATCTTATGGCTGCGGCACGAGCACTATGCGGAAATCAAAAAGGCATAGCCTGTATTTTAGGAACAGGATCTGGGTTAAGCTACTATAACGGAAAAAAAATTGTAAAAAGCAGTGCCGGACTGGGATATATTTTAGGTGATGAAGGCAGCGGCCCCTATCTTGGCAAAAAAGTGATACAGCATTATTTATATGATATTTTTGATGATGAACTTCGGGCAAGGTTTGATGCAAAATTTGTTACTACCACGGTAGAAATTTTAAATGCTGTTTACAAAGAGCCTTTGGCAAATCGTTACCTGGCTTCGTATGCAATATTTTTAGCAGAGAACCGCGGACATTATATGATAGAAAATATTATTGAAGACGGGCTAAATGATTTTTTTTTGAATCACGTGAACAGGTATCCTGAAAGCCGTACTTTGCCTGTACATTTTGTGGGAAGCATTGCCTTCGGCTTTAAAGATGTAATTCAAAACATTTGTCATAATTACCAAATACAGCCAGGTAACATATTAAAAGATTCGCTAGAAGGCCTGGCTGCTTATTATGAGGACTGATTAACAAACTTTGTATCCGAGTAAAAACTATTTTATGACTATAGCAGGTAATATGATTGATTCTCTTGAAAAGATTGCGGTGAAAATTTTTCCTTCTCCAAAAGAAGGTTCAATATACGTGGCAAACATTATTACCGATCTTATAAAAAGTAAGGCTGATAAAGGTGAAAAGTGTGTAATAGGCCTTGCCACAGGCTCTACGCCAAAAACTTTATACGCCCAACTGGTTCACATGCATAAAAATGAAGGATTAAGTTTTAAAAATGTGATCACTTTTAATCTTGATCAATACTACCCGATGGAAGCTGATGCACTTAACAGCTATCATTATTTTATGCGTAAATATTTGTTTGAGCAAACTGATATCGACCCAAACAATTACTTTTTACCCGATGGCATGTTGCCAAAAGACGAGGTAAAGCAGCACTGCCTTAAGTATGAACAAATGATTGAAGATGCCGGTGGTATCGATCTCCAGATATTAGGCATCGGCAATAACGGGCATATAGGTTTTAATGAGCCTGGCTCGCCGGTATATTCAAAAACGAGATTAGTAACGTTAGATAATTCAACCCGTATAGCGAACTCCCAGGAATTTGAAAATATTTCCCAGGTACCGAGAATGGCAATAACCATGGGCATCAGCACAATAATGAAATCCAAGCAAATTATATTAATGGGTTGGGGCCAAACAAAAGCGCCTGTTATAAAAAGGGCTATTGAAAATATTGCAACTGAGGAGATACCTGCGTCCTTATTACAAAACCATGATAATTGCATTTTCGTTTTAGACCAGGCGGCGGCAAGTGAGCTTACACGCTTTAAATCTCCCTGGCTTACAGGCGAATGTGAGTGGACTTCCGGCATGATAAAAAACGCTGTTATTGATCTGGCGTTAAAGCTTGATAAACCGGTGTTAAGTTTAACAGATCATGATTATAATGATCATGGCCTTAGCGATCTTTTGGTTGAAAGGGGGGATGCGTATGAAATAAATCTTGAAGTGTATTATATGCTAAGGGACAGCATTACCGGCTGGCCGGGCGGAAAACAAAATACTGACATCGCTAATCACCCGGAAAGATCTGAGCCATTTCCTAAAAGGATATTACTGTTTTCGCCACACCCTGATGATGATATAATTAGCATGGGTGGCACTTTCATGCGTTTGCACGAGCAGGGACATGAAGTGCATGTTGGTTACCAAACCAGTGGAAACATTGCAGTTAGTGATGAATTTGTGACACGCTTTATAGACTTTGCTGTAGGGTTTGAAAATATTTTTGGAATAGATGATACAAAAAGTAAAAAGATTCTTGATGATGCTACGGCTTACCTGCAATCAAAAAAATCAAGTGAAAAAGATACGCCTGAAATCAGAAACATCAAAGGCCTTATAAGAAGATGTGAAGCAAAAGCGACTTGTAAATATGTTGGCTTAAAAGATGACCAGATACATTTTATGAATCTTCCATTTTATGAAACCGGAACCATTGAAAAAAGTCCAATGGGCGAGGAAGATATAGAACTTACTATAAAACTTATACAACAAATAAAGCCTCACCAGATATTTTGCGCAGGTGACCTTGCCGATCCCCACGGAACTCATAAAGTTTGCCTTGATGTTGTACTGGAGGCTCTTTCAAGAATAAAAAATGCAGGCAATAAGTGGATAGATGATTGCTGGATATGGTTGTATAAAGGTGCCTGGCAGGAATGGGATATAAATGAAATTGAAATGGCAGTACCAATGAGCCCCGACCAGGTAAGAAAGAAACGTTACGGAATTTTTATACATCAATCCCAGAAGGACAGCGTCCCTTTCCAGGGAAGCGATAACAGGGAATTTTGGCAA
>CAXSEB010000142.1:0-6423 GCA_964235805.1 uncultured Chitinophagaceae bacterium
AGGTGGCCTGGATGGTTTGTTATATATAACCGATATAAGCTGGGGACGTATAAACCATCCTACTGAAGTTCTTAAGTTAGATCAAAAATTAAACGTTGTTGTATTGGATTTTGATGATGATAAAAAGCGTATTAGTCTTGGATTAAAACAGTTAACACCTCATCCGTGGGATACCTTACCTGACACGATTAAAGAAGGCGAAGTAGTAAAAGGAAAAGTAGTCAATATTGAAGATTATGGCGCTTTCCTTGAGATATTCCCTGGCGTGGAAGGTCTTGTGCACGTAAGTGAGATCACTTGGGCAAACACTCCTGTTAATGCAAAGGAATTTTTTAAGTTAGGTGATGAGCACGAAGCCAAGGTGGTTACGCTTAGTAAGGAAGATCGTAAAATGAGTTTGTCTATCAAACAAATGACCCAGGATCCATGGAACACGATCGAGCAACAATATCCTGAACAAAGCAAGCACAAAGGTTTAGTAAAAAATATAACTCCATACGGTGTGTTTGTTGAGTTATCTCCTGGCATTGGCGGTATGATACACATTAGTGACCTAAGCTGGTTGAAACGCTTTAACAATCCGAATGAATACACTAAAGTAGGTAATGAAATAGATGTGATTATTTTAAGTATCGATAAAGACAATCGTAAGCTTCAGTTAGGTCATAAACAAATTGATCCATGGAATTCTTTAGAAGATACTTTCCCTGTAGGAAGCATTCACCAGGGAACAGTTATTCGTAAAGATGATAAAGGCGCATTAGTACAATTACCTTATGGTTTAGAAGGCTTTGCACCTGCACGTCATTTAAGAAGAGAGGATGAGAAAATGATAAACGTAGATGAAATTGAACAATTTATGGTTATTGAATTTGACCGTAATGACAAGAAGATTATTTTAAGCCATAGCCGTATTTGGGAACAGGCAAGAGCAGATGAAAAAAATGCAGAGCTAAAAGAAAAAAGGGCTGAAGCGGAATCTACTAAAAAAGCAGTTAAAAATATCCAGACCAAAGTTGAAAAAACAACTCTGGGAGATCTTGGTGTTTTAGCTGATCTTAAAAAGAAAATGGATAATGAAGGCGAAAAGGCCTCCGATTAACTAAATTAAATTGTATGTTTGTTGGTGGACTTGTTAAGTCTCAATAAGTTATTAAGTGTTTACCCATAAAGTAAACACTTAATGCTTATTAAAAATTTTAAAATCCTCCAAATGAAATACAAGTTTTATTTGCTTGCATTCGTTTTAATCGCTATTACTTCCGGCCTAACAATTAATGCCCAAGTTTCGGCGTCGTTTACTACTAAAGAAACCAAATCTCCCAAAAAGATTATTATTAAGTACGGAATTGCAAGTTTCTACGCAAAAAAATTTATTGGCCGCACCACTTCAAATGGTTCTGTTTATAGTGATGTAAAATTAACGGCGGCTTGTAATGTTCTTCCTTTAGGCACGTGGATTAAAGTCACCAACCTCAGGAATGAAATGTCTGTAATAGTGCAGATAAACGATCATCTGCATCATAAAAATAAAAGACTGGTCGATCTTTCAAAACTCGCTGCAAAAAAACTCAGGTTTATCTCTGCAGGAACTACAAGGGTCAAGGTAGAAGTTCTGGGTGATCTTAAAAACAAGAATTACATTATAGACTGACGTTGCAGCAATAAGTTCAGCAACTCAAGGTTAATTAATTTTCCCCTTTAGCGCCAAGCACCTATTTTTGTACTAACAAACTTACTTCCAATGAAGAAATTTTATTTCTCCATCTTAACAATAACATTTATTGCCGCATCTTATTCCCAGGGAGATTACAAAAAGCCATCAGCCTTAGGCTTTAATTTCATTTATACCGATTTTAAAGCTGCATCAGATATAAGATCTAAAGGACTTACAAGCGTAATACGATCAAAGGACTTATTCAGAACAAGCAGGATGAACGCTGGTCTTTCAGTAAACTATCTTGAAGGTTTAAGTAATCATGTTGATTTTATTGCCACCTTGAGCGGAACATTTCCAGATTACCCATCCCGAAATTTAAATACTGCCGATTTAGGGAGAAGTGATTTGTTACTAGAATCAGTGGCAGGTTTAAATTTAAAACTTCTTAGCGACAGGTATTTTATAACGCCTTACGCCAGCCTGGGAGTTGGTGCAAGTGCCTACAACGGCTATTTTGCAGCTATAGCACCTGTTGGCATCGGCATACAATTCAGCATTAAACAGGAGATATACTTGCTGGCAAATTCTCAATACAGGCTGCCAGTTACCCAAAACGCCAATTATTATTTTTATCACAGCATTGGCGCTGCAGGCAAGGTTGGCGCAAGGAAACTAAAAACACCAGAGAACGCTGTTGAGTTGCCTGTGATAGCAGATAGAGACGG
This sequence comes from uncultured Chitinophagaceae bacterium, assembly GCA_964235805.1. GTDB lineage: Bacteria > Bacteroidota > Bacteroidia > Chitinophagales > Chitinophagaceae > Ginsengibacter. The sequence goes on from CAXSEB010000142.1 coordinate 2,386, forward strand.
GGACGGCATGACAGACAGCACAGATGCATGTCCTGATATTGCTGGTCCTGCATCATTACAAGGTTGTCCTGATAGAGATGGAGATGCTGTGGCAGATAGAAATGATAGTTGTCCGGATGTGGCAGGATTAGCGAAATACCAGGGTTGTCCTGTACCGGATACCGATGGCGATGGGATAAATGATGAAGAAGATAAATGCCCAACAGTTGCCGGTGTTGCAAGATACCAAGGCTGCGCAATTCCTGATGCTGATAAAGACGGTGTAAATGATGAAGAAGATAAGTGTCCTAATGAAGCTGGCACAGCCTCAAATTTCGGTTGTCCAGAGATAAAACAGGAGATCATCGAGAAAGTGAATCTTGCTGCTAAGAATATTTTTTTTGCTACCGGTAGCGCCAGGTTGTTGGCCAAATCATATGCATCATTAGATAACGTGGTTAACATATTAAATGATAACTCATCTTATAAAGTTGACGTGGAAGGGCACACTGATATTACCGGTACAGCAGAAAAGAACCAGGTGTTGTCAGAGAGCAGGGCTGCATCAGTTAAGGCTTATCTGGTAAGTAAAGGTGTTGACGAAAGCAGGGTAACATCCACAGGGTTTGGTATAAATAAACCAGTAGCTGACAATAAAACCGCGGCAGGCCGTGCTAAAAACAGGAGAGTGGAAATGAAACTGAAGAATTATTAATTGTTAAAAGCACTTCTAAGTTTTACGAGTTTCCTTACGAGGTTTTCTAATAGTTCAAGGTTAAGCATATTTGCGCCATCACTTTTTGCGTTTGCCGGATCCGGATGCGTTTCAATAAAAATCCCATCCGCACCTGTAGCAATAGCTGCGCTGGCAATGGTTTCAATCAATTCAGGGTTTCCACCGGTTACTCCTCCGGGCTGATTGGGTTGTTGTAACGAATGCGTACAATCCATTATGACCGGCACATTATTTTTTTTCATCTCAGGAATGTTCCTGAAATCAACAACAAGATCATGATAACCAAAAGTATTTCCTCTTTCCGTTAGCATTGCTTTGCTGTTGCCTGCATTTTTTATTTTTTCTGCTGCAAACTTCATGGCATCGCCATTTAAAAATTGTCCCTTTTTTACATTCACTATCTTGCCGGTTTTTGCAGCAGCTTCAAGTAGTTCCGTCTGGCGGCACAAAAACGCCGGCACTTGTAAAATATCTACATAACGCGAAGCCATTACGGCTTCGTCCGCAGTATGGAAATCTGTTGTTGTTGGGATGGATAATTTTCCACCTGTTTTTCTTATAATTTCTAAAGCTTTTTCGTCGCCAATACCGGTAAATGAAGATGCGCTTGTCCGGTTTGCTTTTTTATAAGAAGCTTTTAAAATATAAGGGATACCAAATTCCTTACAAATACTTGCAACTTTCTCAGCAATATCAAATACCATCTGTTCACTTTCAACTACACATGGGCCGGCAATCAGGAAGAAATTATTTTTGTCGTATTGCTGGTGCTCAAACAGATCTGCCAAATAATTTTCCATCGGGCAAAACTACTGTTTTCAATTTTCAAAAATTTACATTTACAGTCATATAAACATTTATGATCAAAGAAAAAATACTGGTTATCGGGGCAAGCGGACAGATAGGTGTTGAGTTAACATTAAAACTTAGGGAGATATATGGCGGAGCTAACGTTGTAGCCTCAGATTTACGCGAAGAAAATGATCTGCTAAAAGGCACCGGCCCCTACGTAAGCCTTGATGTAATGAATAAGGAGATGTTGCATGTACAGGTTATTCGTCAGAACATCACTCAAATTTATTTACTCGCTGCAATTCTATCTGCAACCGGGGAAAAAAATCCATCGCTGGCATGGAACCTCAATATGCAGAGCCTATTGAACGTTTTGGAAATCGCCAAAGAAGAAAAATTAAGCAAGGTATATTGGCCGAGCAGTATTGCAGTTTTTGGCCCAACTTCTCCTAAAAAAAATTGTCCACAACAAACCATTATAGAGCCTGTTACTGTTTATGGCATAAGTAAGTATGCGGGGGAGTTTTGGTGCAACTACTATTTCAACAGGTATGGCGTTGATGTAAGAAGTATTCGTTATCCGGGTCTTATAAGTTATAAGAGTTCACCAGGTGGCGGTACAACTGACTATGCGGTAGAAATGTTCTATGAAGCTTTGAACGAAAAACGTTACACATGCTTTTTAAAAGAAGACACTTATCTGCCAATGATGTATATGAATGACGCCATTAAGGCAACAATCGAGTTAATGGAAGCTAACGCTTCAAAAATATCTGTCAGAACTTCTTATAATATCTCAGGTATAAGTTTTTCTCCTAAAGAATTGTCATTAATGATAAAAAAAACAATTCCTGATTTCGAGATATCTTATAAACCCGACTACAGGCAACCCATAGCCGATAGCTGGCCGCAAAGCATTGACGACTCAGTAGCACGTAATGATTGGGGCTGGAAACCCGAGTATAGTATTGACAAACTTACCGCAGATATGTTTGCCAATTTAAGATTGGCTAAAAATAAGCAGGTTTAATTTTCATATTTTAGGTTACAACAATACTTAAACAACTGACAAGTGTATTTCAAATCGTTAATGAAATATTAAAGAAAGCTCATTTCATAGTGGTTCCTTTTATGTTTCTCAACTTTGGTACAATTTTGCGGCTGAGGTGTTTAATTATTTTTAACCAAACAAATTTTTATGAAAAAATTATTGTCAATTATTACAATTACCGTTATTACTGCTTTCTCATTCAAAGCCCAGGCTCAAAAGAGCGAAATGTCCTCTAAACCTGTTATGTTTAGTATCGGCGTTGAGCCGTCACTGCCAATTGGCAAATTTCACGATGCAGGTTATAATTTCGGTATCGGGGGTTCATTGCAGGTTGAGGATAAAGTAGCAAGTGAGTTAGGTCTTACATTGAACGCGGGTTACATGCATTACTCTGCAAAAGATATCACACTTGGCGGTGTTACTGTCAACGGAGGTGGTTTTGACCTTATCCCTGTAATGGCAGGTGCAAAGTATCATTTTACACCGATGGTTTATGCTCACGGCCAATTGGGCGCTGCTTTTAGTACTACATCAGGTGGAGGTACTTCTTTTGCTTACTCTCCCGGTGTAGGGTTTATGGTTTCAAAGAATTTTGATATTCTGCTTAAATATCAAGCGTATTCAAGAAGTGGAAGTACTTCTAATACAATTGGTGCAAGGCTTGCTTACAGCTTTTAATTAACACAAGTATCAGCTTATTAAAGCCTCAGCAATGAGGCTTTTTTTATGAACCTTGATCAAAAACCCAACACATCTTTCATAGAAAATATCCCTTTCTTATCTTTTAAAAATTCAGCCGCTAATATTGCTCCCTTTGCAAAGCCATGCCGGTTATGTGCTGTATGAATTATTTCTATGTCGTCAATCGCTGAAGCATATAACACTTTATGTGTACCTGCAACAGCATCAATTCTTTTACTTATTATCGCAAGTTCTTCATTATTAGTGGTGGCATTATTCACCCACTTATTTTTCGTTCCTATTTTTTCTAAAATTTGTTCAGCTATTGTAATTGCTGTTCCACTGGGAGCATCTTTTTTTTGTAAATGATGTGTTTCTTCTATAGTTACCTGATAGTCTTTATGCGAACTCATTAATTCAGCTGCATACTTATTTATTTCAAAGAAGATATTTACACCAATGCTAAAATTAGTGGTGGTTAAAAAAGTTCCGTTCCTTTCTTTACAAATGAGTGAAACTTCTTCCAGTCTATCCAGCCAACCTGTAGTTCCACAGACAACAGGAGTTCCTGCATCGAAACATTCTAAGAGATTATTTACAGCAGTTTCAGGCGTTGTAAATTCAATCGCAACATCGCAACGTTTTAAGTTATCATTAGTAAGATCGCCGGTATTTGCTATATCAATTTTTAATACCACTTCATGCCCTTGTTCTGTAACAATGGCTTCAATAGCTTTACCCATTTTGCCATAACCTATTAAAGCAATTTTCATATCGCAGCTTAAAATTATGGTGATGA
>CAXSEB010000143.1:0-6364 GCA_964235805.1 uncultured Chitinophagaceae bacterium
TGTTTGCAGTTTAACTATTTCCTCGTCAATATCTTTTAAAAGTGTATCTAAAGATGTATTGTTATTTGGCAAAGCATAGGTGATATAAGCGCCATAATCTTCCAGTGCATAATTAAATGCACCAACCTGTAAAGTATTTTTTTTATCATCTACCATCTTTTTATACAACTTGGAACTTGCTCCGCCGGAAAGAATAGCTGATATCATTTCCATAGTTGTAGCATCTTTACTGTTAAGTCCGGGTACACGATAAGCAGACATGATTGCAGGTATCTGGATGTTAGGATCGTAGGCGCTATCTACAATAGTTTTGGAAATTGGTGCATCTTCGATCTTTGTATATACAACAGGGTTTCCTGCAGGTATTGGTGCAAAATACGCAGCTATTAAGTCCTTTGCCTGGCTCATGTCTATATCACCGGAAATAGAAAGCACAGCATTATTAGGAACGTAATATTTTTTGAAAAAGGCTCTGAATTCTTCAAGCTTTGCAGCATCAAGGTCCGCCATGGAACCTATAGTTTGCCAATGGTAAGGGTGTTTGGTAAACAGCCTCTTAAATATTTCTTCAGAGAAGTGACCATAAGGCTGATTATCTATGCGCAAGCGTTTCTCTTCCTTAACTACTTCATTTTGCGTTCTAACGCCTACCTCGTTTATTACCGGATGCATCATCCTTTCGCTTTCTAACCACAAGCCAAGCTTGAACTGGTTAGATGGAAAAACTTCATAATAAAAAGTTCTGTCCTGGGAGGTGTTGGCATTGTTTTCACCGCCATTACTAGACACTAGCTTCATGAATTCACCTCTCTTAATATTATCTGAACCTTCAAATAATAAATGTTCAAAAAAGTGCGCAAAACCGGTTCTATTAGGTTCTTCATTTTTGGCACCAACATGATACATTACGGACACGGCTACAACCGGCACTGACTTATCCTGGTGAAGAATTACGTGTAATTTATTAGGAAGATCATATTCTGTGAATGTTACTTTTTGTGCTTGGGTAACAGTAACTAATATCACTGTTCCAACGCCTGAAATAATTTTTTTAAATAACATACTTAAGTTGTTTAATAATTTTTATAGAGTTGTAATTTTTGCTGGAATAGGTGCTTTGGCCTTGTATAAGCAGTTTTCAAACATATTTAAAAATTGCTTGCAGATAAAATAATTTACACGAGCGGCTAAATTCTCTCTTATTGTTATACAAAATTTTCAAATTGAGTTTGTACGATAAGTATGTACTATACTTAAACTGGTGCATTATTGCTTTGACAACTAAAACAAAAAAGCAGCCGTTTAAGCTGCTTTTTTAATCGGGTACAAATCAAACTAAATATTGGTATTTTTATTTCGAAGACTATCATCTTTGTCAACTTCTACTTCTGTATTTCTCACTGTATCTTTAACGGTTTCCTCTCTTTCGTTTACTTCTTTATTAAGAGAAACTTCTTCTACAACACGTGCTTCTTTATTTACCAAAGGAATCTCCGCACGCTCCCTCATTTCTATTTCTTCCTCACGCAAATCGCCTGATAATGCCGGGCGGTCAACGGGAGTTCTTTCAACATTTACTTTTTCCTCCCTTAGATTAATGTTTTCACTAACATCCCTGTTTACTATACGTGAACGTAATCTTATACCACCTGTTTCCACCTCACGTTTGCCCACTTGTAACTCTTCCTTTATAACTGGTATTGCATCTTCAGTTCCGGCATTTTTGTTGCGGTTACGATATAAATTACCTTCGTTAAAATGTTCATGGTTATAAAATTCATCGTCGTTGCTGGTTCCACTTGCTAAAGCAGCGCCGCCTAAACCACCAAATACATTTCTTACGTTCGATTCGTGTTCGGTATCAAAGCGATCTTCATCATATTCAGGTAAAGCGCTTAGTTGATCTGCTGATACTCCATTCAAAATTACATCGTCATCATTTTCATGCAATTCTGCAATTCCAATTGGTACTAAAACATCTCTTTCTTCTAAATTGTAATCGTTATCTTTTAGGTCAACAACAAGGTATCTTACTTTCCTGCTTTCAAAATCAAATATTAATTCATCTACTTCTCCTAATTGTTTTCCTGATGCGTCTTTTACATCCCAACCGCGGATATCCGGCTCTCCGTCTACTATTTCAAAATTGCTGCCGCTTAATTTTTGCAAACGGGTATTTCTATTATTTTCAGTTTCCATGATTATTTAATTTTTAAGGTGTTGCCTTTTTTTGAAATAAGTTGTTTAATGAGTTATTGCGCACTGTTGCCACGGGCAACAATTTCTACACGACGGTTTTGTTGACGGCCTGCTTCTGTACTATTAGTTGCAACAGGTTGTGCTTCACCGATTGCATTTACAGAAATACGACTGGCATCTATACCATTGTTTTGCAACCAATTTTTTACAGCATCTGCACGTTGTTGCGCCAACTCTTTGTTTGACCCGGCACTGCCTTGTGCATCAGTAAAACCGTAAACCCTTACCTGGCCTCCATTGTATCTTTTACCAATGGAACCTGTTATTTGTTTAAGATTGCCTTCGGCATCACTGCGAATGGTAGCTTTTCCTTCATCAAATAATACGTTTTCTCCCATACCATAAATAGCGTAATTGCTGTTACCACGTACATTGATGTTTTTGTCAGTGACTTCGTCGTAGTTAGCCGCGGGAGCATTAAAGTCAACGTTACTCCAGTTTTCTGCATTAGTATTGGCTGCAGCGCCGTTTGCAGTAGAAGTATCTGTGCTGGGAGTTGTAGCAGCAGTTGTTGTAGCCACGTCTTTATTGTCCCTATTTCGGCCTAACAGAAACCATAAAAGTGCTGCTATACCAAGCAACAAAAGTAGCCAGGGTAAAAAAGAAGTTTTTTTCTTTGGTTGAACATTTAATTCTGCCATTTTTTTGAGATGATTTTTAGTTTTAAATTATTGTTTAACAGGAAAGGCTTGTTTAAAATCATGCCAAAAATAACAGAACGTTAATAAGTGTTTTTCGCTTTTATATAGGGAAAAATGGGGTAATTTTTAATCAATTTGTTTGATTAGGGAAACAACAAATCTCTGATTGATGACAATGCAAATTGCACTGAAGAAAATTAAGTGCAGTGATCTGTATTATGAAACTAATCTGCTTAATACTAATCTCCTTTCCAGTTATTATTGGCAAAGTTGATGTCAGGATAAACCTTCGACGGATCTATAGTCACTGATTTTATTTTTTCTGTCGAATTCACTTTTACGATCCAACTGGTATTGTTTTGCCAGATTTCAACAGGGATGTTTAATGAGTCGGTTTTGCCCTGTGTTGCATCGTTGTTTACATAAGCAACTTCTTTAACTGATTGATCTAACTTATAATTTTCCAGGAACAGTCCTTTCCAAAACCAGCCGAGATCTTCGCCTGCAACATTTTCCATTGTTCTAAAAAAGTCCCATGGTGTGGGATGTTTAAAGGCCCATCGCTTTATATACGTGCGGAAGGCATAATCAAATCTTTCAGGTCCAATTACCTCGCTTCTCAATAACCCCAGCGCATAACCGGGTTTAAAATACAATGAAGAACCTATATTTTTTTCCTTCATGGCGTCAGGTGTGTTCATAATCGCTTCTGAACTTTCGCTGAAAATATATTTGTAAAGAGGTTCTTTGTTTGATGCAGGGTCTTTGTATTCGCCGTTGTTAAAATCTTCATGTGATAACGAATTGATGAAAGTGTTAAAGCCTTCATCCATCCAGCCATATTTTCTTTCATTGCTGCCAACTATCATAGGAAACCAGGTGTGACCAAACTCGTGATCGTTAACGCCGAATAAACTGCTTCCTTTTGCCTTTGACCCGCAAAACACTATACCCGGATATTCCATGCCACTTATATTACTGGCAACGCTTGTGGCGGTGTTATAGGGATACTGGAACCATCTTTTTGAATAATTTTCTATACTTCCTTTTATATACTCCGTACTTCTCTCCCACCCTTTGTCACCGACTGATTCTCCAGGATAGACACTCATTGCCAATGCTTTTTTTCCATCGGGCAAATTTATCTTAGCAGCATCCCAGATAAAGCTTTTGGAAGATGCCCAGGCAACATCCCTGGCGTTGTTTATTTTAAAGTGCCATGTAAGTCTTTCTTTTTGAGGTCGTGAAGATGGATTGTTAATCTCGTCGGCGCTTCTTATTACGACTGTTTTATCACTTTGCTTTGCCTGTATGTACCTCCTTTGCTGTTCAGCAGTTAAAACTTCAGCAGGATTCTGCAAGTCGCCGGAAGCTACAACAATTTGATTAGCAGGCGCATTTATTGTAAAATCATAATCTCCGTATTCAAGGTAAAATTCACTGGCACCTAGATAAGGTAAAGTGTTCCAGCCCTCGATATCATCAAACACACACATACGTGGATACCACTGTGCGATTGCATATATCTTTCCATTTTTAGTAGACAAAATTCCAGTCCTGTCAGAACCATATTCCGGGATAGAAAACGAATAATTTATCTGAAATTTAATAGTGCCGGCTGGTGAAACCGGTGACGCCAGAATGATCTGCATTCTTGTATCACTTATAATGTTTTTTGCCGCCGTTACTGAGCCTTTGCTCGTAGCATTTAATACTTCAACGTTTTTAATATTGTATCCACCTTTGAAACTAGATTGTGCATCACCATACCGGCTACGTCCCGTGGCAGGAATTTTTGCATGTCCGCGTGAGGTTACATCAAACAGGTTTTGGTCGAGTTGAAGCCATAAAAACGGCAATGCATATGGACTGTTATTGGTGTATGTGACAACAACACTTCCTGTTACCTGGTCGTTCACATCGTCTAAAGATGCGGTTATCTGGTAACTGGCTTTATTTTGCCAATATTTTGGTCCAGGTTCGCCGGTCGCCGCCCTGTAGTCGTTTACAGCAGTTGGATAGAATAACGGCGAAAATAAATTGTGTGGATCATACTTTGGAGTTACATCCTGGCAAATCGCATTTACGCTACAAAATAGAAATAGAATAGAGATAACTTTTTTTAAAACCATTTTTACAATTTGTTTATTTGATAAAAGAAGTTGAAATAAATCTCACTAATACTGTTTATGCCAGCTAACGCCAACGGTGCCTTCAAAGGAGGTTATAGGAGGATGTAATTTTTTTAAATTGATAAATAAAGACCGGATGTTATCGTATTTTTTTTTGATAGAGTTACCGATATCCATGATAACTGTTTCCAGCAATACTGACGGAATACTCATTCGGTGATTAATTATTTCATATACATCAACATAGTTAATAGTTTCGTGTATGGAATTAATGACATCGCTTTCTTCAAAAAAATCTATTTCTGCTGATAGCTCAAATTCATTCCCAAGCGTTTTTTCTTCTTCAAGAATACCGTGGTAACAATAAAACTTTAAATTATTAAGATGAATTGTTATCATGCCTTAATCACCGATGCGGCTTTATAATTTGTAATTAAGAAAATGAGTACATGTTTGGTGTGCTGACTTTAAAGTCCTTTTTCACTTAAATACCGTTCGGCATCCAATGCAGCCATGCAGCCACTCCCGGCAGCTGTAATTGCCTGCCTGTATATTTTATCTTGCAAATCGCCTGCAGCAAAAATGCCTTCAATATTTGTTTTAGCGGTACCAGGAATGGTTTTTATGTAGCCGCTTTCATCCATATCAAGCCATCCTTTAAAGATCTGTGAATTTGGCGTATGGCCGATTGCAACAAAAAATGCGCTAACAGGAATTACCGTTTTTTCTTCTGTAACGTTATTCCTAACTCTGATGGAATCAACTTTCGCATCGCCCAAAATTTCATCCACTTCTGTGTTCCAATACAATTTTATGTTAGGGGTTTTTAATACTCTTTCCTGCATTACTTTACTGGCACGCATTTCATTTCTTCTAACCAAAGCATGAACTTTGCTACAAATTTTACTAAGATAAATGGCTTCTTCTGCTGCTGTATCCCCTGCCCCTACAATAGCTACTTCTTTATTTTTAAAGAAGAAGCCATCACATACAGCACAGGCACTTACACCATGGCCGTTTAATCTTTGCTCACTTTCAATACCCAGCCATTTAGCACTTGCTCCTGTGCTTAAAATTACTGCATCAGCTTCAATCCATTTTTCCTCATCTATCTGAACTTTAAATGGTGAGGCAGAAAAATCAACATCTGTAGCTAAACCATAACGGATATCAGTTCCCATCCGTGCAGCTTGTTTCTCGAAGTTTACCATCATATCAGGCCCTTGAATCCCGTCAGGAAAACCCGGATAATTTTCCACGTCTGTTGTTATAGTTAGCTGACCGCCTGGCTGTATACCTTGGTACAAAACGGGTTTAAGATTAGCCCTGGCA